>JAOTST010000153.1 GCA_029864785.1 Chromatiales bacterium
AATGTTGTTACTTCTGCGTGAATTCACTGGCAGTGACTCAGGTCTGGAGCGAGTTAAAATTGTTAATGCTTGTGATGATGTTAGAGATATATTGCGTATCTCAAAATTTGAGAAGCTTTTCCAAATTCAGTAAGTATTAATTTTTAGAACGCCCTGCGATCTATTGTGGAGTTAAATAGGAATTATGTATCACGATAAAATATCTGCAGCTAGAATATTGGTGGTGGATGATGAAAGTCTCAGTCGTCTGCTCATGGATCGCATGCTCAAAAGAGATGGGCATGACGTTATTTTTGCCGAAAGTGGTGAAGAGGCGCTTCAACAATTTATAGAGAAAAAACCAGATCTGATCTTCATGGATGTCATGATGGGGGATATGAGTGGTTATGATGCTGCACAACGGATTAAATTAATAGATGTCGAGAACTATGTTCCCATTATATTTTTAACCTCTCTTGCAGATAAAGAGTCACTGGTTAAATGCTTGGAAAGCGGTGGAGATGATTTTATTACGAAGCCTTTTCAATACGAAATACTTAAAGCAAAGATTCATGCTGCATTAAGAACCCGTGTTGCGTACAAAAAATTACAAAAGCAAGATGCAGAGGTGAAGCTCTTACATGAGCGACTGAAATGGGAGCAAGATGTTACAGAGACTATTTTTAAACAAATTATAGGTGAGCGACAACCCGCTATCGCCGGTTGTCGAACATACCTCTCCCCAGCAGCACTTAGTTGTGGTGATTTTTTGCTGGCCGCTGAAGTTGTAGAACAGCCTGATACATATCAGTTTATTGTGGGCGACTTCACAGGGCATGGACTCTCTGCTGCGATAGGAACACTTCCTGTATCAAACTGGTTTAATGAATTTGTTTCTGAAGGACGTTCAATTCAAGAGACTGCCTATCTTCTTAATAGCAATCTTAAGAAAATTCTTCCTGCCAGTCATTTTTGTGCCGTGACACTTTTTCAGCTTGATATGCGAAATGGTGAACTACAGGTAATCAATGCGGGGCTTCCTGATCTTCTAATTGCGTCGGAAGACGATGGGATTATAAAGAATATCTCATCTAGCAGACTGCCACTAGGGATTGTTGTACAGGATATTGGTGAGTTCACGCCTCAGTTTTATTCACTTCATGATGGTGAACGTTTAATTGCTTATACCGATGGCATTATTGAAGCAACTGATATTCTTGGTGAAATGTTTGGCTCTCGACGTCTTGAAAAAATATTTTTTGACCATAGCGCGGAGCAGTGGTTTGAGACGATTATTGAACAGGTCAACTCATTCCAAAGTAAGCAGTATCAGCGTGACGACATTACCCTTATAGAAGTAGCGTACTCGTCAGAAAATAGTAAAAATGAGGATAATCTAAAAGAGGTCAGTGACGAACATAAATTGGTTTCAGTTGGAACTGCTGCCAGTATGTTGGACGTTTCAGAGAATACAATACGATCATGGATATCAAATGGCGTTATCAAATCGACTCGCAAAGAAGATAAACGTATTGTTCTTCGAAAAAAAGATATTTATGCAATTCTTCAAAAAAGGCAAGAGCAGTCACAATCGTTAGATCAGAAAGAAATTTCGATTGTACTGGTTGAAGATGATGCTGCGTTATTGGAAATTTACAGTAGTTGGTTCCATGAAATTGGTATGAATATTAATTTAATAACTGCCGCAAGTGGTTACGAAGGATTATTGCGAATAGGTCAGTTTTTGCCTGAGATAGTAATTACTGATCTGATGATGCCTGAAATGAATGGTTTTGAATTGATTCACGCAATTCAAAATAATGAACAACATGATGAGTGTAGAATTATCGCGGTATCGGCGCTTACTTCTCAGCAGATCGAGGATAAAGGCGGGCTTGCTGATGACATTATTCTTCTTAAAAAGCCGTTTACAATCAATGAGTTGAAAAATGCTGTTGACGGGCTTTTGTCATAGCGTTGGGCGTTCTCTATTTTAACAAAACGGCCAATTCAAATTGTTCTGTGGTTGGTACGAAAAAGAGTGTAAGAGGATTGATAATTAGTCTATAATGCGTCCGCTTTCGGGCTGACTGTAATTTCTTGGTCAATGCCCAGCAGTTATGCGAGTGTGGTGAAATTGGTATACACGCCAGATTTAGGTTCTGGTGCCGCAAGGCGTGAGAGTTCGAGTCTCTCCACTCGCACCATTTATCTCTTTTGAAAACAATGGATTACGTTTTCTGATTGCTTTTGAACAACTCCCCATTTAATAGTATCGATTGTTGATATATTTAGCCTTTATCTTTAGGTTGTTTACATTTAGCATCCATGCATAATACCGTAATGAGAATTATTGTTATTACCGTTAACCAAACCAACATAGTGTGAGGATTTTTGAGAATGAATTGGCTTAATAATATGAGTGTTGGACGTAAGATTTCGAGCGGTTTTGCAATATTGTCGCTGTTAATTATTTTCACTATTGTCACTGCAATGGGTCGAATTACCGATGTGCAGAAGATTAATGATCGGGTCTTTGACTTACGTACGCCGACTGTTTTGGCATCAACCAATATGCTCAATGGCATCAACCAATCGCTTGCAGCACTGCGAGGCTATATCCTTCTTGGTAAGGATGGCTTTAAAGCCGAGCGGGCTCGTTCTTGGGAATCTATTAATAAGAACTTTTCCCAGATGGAGAACTTCTCTAAGAGTTGGACCAATCCCAAGAATGTGGAGCGTCTGCGGGAGATGAAACAGGTTCTTGCTGAGTTCAATCAAACTCAAAAGGAGATTGAGGCAATCAGTCACACGCCGGAAAATACGCCTGCAACAAAGATTCTTATCACTGAGGCGGCTCCTCAAGCATCGGTGATGGTTGCTGAGATTACGCGCATGATCGATCTGGAGGCAAAAGAGGCAGCAACACCCGAACGTAAGGCACTGCTGGGTATGATGGCCGA
Source organism: Chromatiales bacterium (assembly GCA_029864785.1). Classification (GTDB taxonomy): domain Bacteria; phylum Pseudomonadota; class Gammaproteobacteria; order Thiohalomonadales; family Thiohalomonadaceae; genus JAOTST01. The sequence goes on from JAOTST010000153.1 coordinate 2,943, forward strand.
TGTGCGGGGAACTACAGGTCTTGGTTTAGCCAACATCCGCGCCTTTCTTCTCACGGGTGATGAGAAATTTAATCAGGAATTCAATAAATTCTGGAATAAAAACAAAAAGCGCTTCGCTGACCTGAGTGGCCAATCAGCACTCTTTACTTCTGAACAGAAGATTGCATTCAATAAGCTGAAGTTGGCTCGTTCGGAGTTCAAGGAGCTTCCGCCTAAGATGTTTGCCATTCGTGGCAGTAAGCAGTGGAAGCTCGATAACTATTGGTTGGGAACTAAAGCTGCTCCAAAGGCAAAGAAGTTGGTTAGTGGCCTCTCTGCAATGGTAGAGAATCAAAATGTTCTAGCCTCAACTGATGTCGATGCGGCTAAGAAATCTGGGGACAATCTGATACTCTTTATGATGATTGTCGGTTTTGTTGTCGTCATTCTCGCCATTATTGTCTCTTACTTTATCGTTCGAATGATTACCAAGCCTGTTGCTGTTGCGGCTGAGGGTCTTGCGCGTATCGCCGAGGGCGATCTCAGTCAACGCTGGGAAGTCACTTCGAAAGATGAGTTGGGCAACATGCTTAACGATATGAATCAAATGGTCGATAGCCTCTCCAATGTTGTTTCAGAGGTAAGGTCAAGTTCCAGTTCTATCGCCGAATCTTCCACTGAAATTTCGATGGGCAATAATGACCTGTCAAATCGCACAGAGGCACAGGCTTCCAGTCTTGAAGAGACGGCTGCCAGCATGGAGGAGATGACCTCAACGGTAAACCAAAATGCTTCAAATACCCGTGAGGCAAATCAACTCGCATCGGGAGCCAGTGTGCAGGCGGTACAGGGTGGAGAAGTTGTAAGTAATGCGATTAATGCGATGACTGATATCAGTGCATCAAGTAAGAAAATTGCCGATATTATTGGTGTAATTGATGATATCGCTTTCCAAACCAATCTGCTCGCCCTAAATGCCGCTGTGGAGGCCGCGCGAGCAGGGGAGCAAGGGCGTGGCTTTGCGGTAGTTGCCGGTGAGGTGCGTATTCTTGCTGGGCGTAGTGCCGAGGCAGCGAAAGAGATTAAAGAGCTGATACAAGATAGTGTTGCAAAGGTAGATTTAGGCTCAAAGCTAGTTAATGAGTCGGGTGAGACGCTCACCAATATTGTTGATAGTGTGAAAAAAGTCTCTGATATTATTTCGGAGATCTCTGCTGCTGGTCAGGAACAGGCTTCAGGAATTGACCAGATTAATGAGGCAGTCACCCAGATGGATGATGCTACTCAGCAGAATGCTGCGCTGGTGGAACAGGCAGCTGCGGCAAGCCAATCGATGGAAAATCAGGCAAAAAATCTCAATTCTCAGATGGAATTTTTTATCCTTGGTGATTCATCATCTGCAACAGCTAAAAATGTTGCTACAGCAAAAAGTAAACCGCCTAAAAAATTGCCCTCCAAAGATGTTAAGCCGGTAGTAAAGGCTAAGGTGACAACTCCCGTTGCCAAAAAGACTCCCGCACCTGCTCCCGTAGCTAAAAAGTCTCCGGCACCGGCTCCAGCCAAGCCTGTCGTAACCAAGCGTGCTACTGTTGATGATGATGAGTGGGAAGAGTTCTAGGGATTGATTATTAAGTCAATTTAGACTTTATAAAAGAGCGGTTACCACTGTTGGGAAAAATCGCTCAACATGGTATTATGCGCCACGTTTTTTCGCCCTATATCGACCATTATTTGTGGACGCTATAGGGCAAATTGCGTTGATATGGGGCTTTCATCAATATAGTTATGGCTTCTTCACCGCAACGATAAATTTATTCTCTCCAGGTTTTTCTTGGGTGGG
>JAOTST010000001.1 GCA_029864785.1 Chromatiales bacterium
ATCGGTGATGTTACCGCTCTTCTTTCCAGAAGGAACCAGTATCGATAAACTAATACGAGTCTGGATTGTTCTAATTCTCTTTATGTCGGGCTATATGGCCGAAGTTTTTCGTGGGGGCTTTAATGCTATCCCTCAAGGTCAATACGAAGCTGCAGATTCCCTTGGTCTCGGTTATTGGCAGAAGACACTGCTCATTGTTCTGCCACAAGTGATAAAAGTCTCGATGCCCAATATTCTTGCAACCTTTGTCATGCTGTTTAAAAATACCACATTCTTACTGATCATCGGCATATTCGAGATGTTAAGTACCACCCAAACCGCACTGAGTAATTCACACTGGCTTGGCGGTCACGCCGAAGAGGGTTACATATTTGTGGCCGCTATTTTCTGGGTTGTCTGCTTCAGCATGTCACTTGTTGCAACTTCTATCGAACGAAAACTGAATACTGATCACAAAAATTAATGAGTGAAATCTGTCATGCCTAATTCAAATAATAAACCCCGTACTACCGATGAAGAAGTCATTAACATTTGTGACCTCAATAAATGGTATGGCGACTTTCATGTTTTAAAAGATATCAATCTAACGGTTCATAAAGGGGAGCGAATTGTTATCTGCGGTCCCTCTGGTTCTGGTAAATCGACCATGATCCGCTGCATTAATCGTTTAGAGGAGTTTCAACAAGGCTCACTCGTCGTTGATGGTATTGAGATGATAGAAGATGTGAAAAATATCGATGCGATCCGTCGTGATGTCGGCATGGTTTTTCAACACTTCAACCTCTTCCCTCATCTGACAATCCTGGAAAATCTCTGTTTGGGCCCAATTTGGGTGCAGAAGAAATCAAAAGCAGAAGCAGAAGCAATCGCAATGAAATATCTTGAGCGAGTAAAAATTCCCGACCAGGCACAAAAATATCCGGGGCAACTTTCCGGTGGGCAGCAACAACGTGTTGCCATTGCCCGATCACTCTGCATGAGCCCTAAAATTATGCTCTTTGATGAGCCTACCTCCGCACTCGATCCGGAGATGATCAAAGAGGTACTTGATGTCATGATTGAGCTTGCCGAAGAGGGTATGACCATGCTCTGTGTCACTCACGAAATGGGCTTTGCAAAAAAAGTAGCCGACCGCGTAATCTTCATGGATGCGGGTGAAATTGTTGAAGAGAATAATCCTCACGACTTTTTCGACAACCCTCAGGTTGATCGGACTCAACAATTTTTACAGCAAATCCTCAATCATTAGCCCACTTTTCGGCCATAGATTAGGTGGTCGATACACTCACCTTCGATTTCAGCGACTTCAGGTAAACGTCCCCACTGCTCAAAACCAAATTTGGTCAGTAGTCGAATGCTTAGCGGATTCGATGCTAGAAGCAGAGCAAAGAGATTGTGAAATTTTCTAGCGGGTGCGTTTTCAATCGCATATTGCATTAGCTGACTACCAATCCCACGATTTTGATACGCTGTATCAATGTAGTAACTAATTTCTGCCGTATGACGCAGGGCCTTTCGACCACAACGGTAGGGACTTAAACTGCACCAGCCAATGACAACACCCGACTGCTCAAAAACCCAAATTGGGTAGTCTGAGGTCGTATGCTCCTGAAACCACTGCTGTCGTGACTCTAAACTAATGGGGGTTAAATCTGCAGTCAAACCGCCTTGTTCAACAGCCTGATTATAGATATCGACGATAGTTGAAAAATCTGATTGCTGAGCAGTACGTATGGTCATTATTGAGAGTCGTTAAGTTCTTCGATAGTTAGATATATTACTCAGAATTGATATGATAGCTACTAATTTGACACGAGTGTCAGCCAGATTAAATTTAAGACACCACCATTTTACCCGCAATGGTAAGTAATTAAAAAATGACGAGGTAAACATGCAACTAAAAGTCGCAGACATTTCTGATATTGATGACACACTTAAACTTCATTACAAGTATCAGGTGGATTCTATCGCCGAAGAGGATAAAAAAGATGGTTTTGTAACCACCCCTTTTACAAAAGAAGAATTAACCTCGTTGGTTAATGATGAACAAGGCCTGTTTATCGCCAAGAAAGATGATCGTGTTGTAGCCTATGTTATGGCCGCCTCGTGGGGGTTTTGGTCAAAATGGCCCATGTTTGCGTTCATGATTAAAGATCTGCCTAATCTTCAATATCATGGCCAAATATTAAGCACTGAAAACTCATACCAATATGGCCCCGTGTGTATTGATAAAAGTATCCGCGGCAGTGGAATTTTGGAACAAATTTTTGACTTTGCAAAACAAAAAATGTCCTCACGATTCCCTATATTGGTGACTTTCGTTAACAAAACAAACGGAAGGTCATATGAGGCTCATGTCAGAAAAATTGGGCTTGACGTGATCCAGGAGTTTGAATTCAATGACAATCATTACTACGAAATGGCCTGTCTTACAAAAAATGAAATCTAGTTAACTGGCAATCCTCTAGTTGACTTTTGATCCGCAGAATAACGAGGCCAAGGCGCACCCTTAGCTCAATTTTTCCGGTGAACACACCATTAACTTTATCGACACAAACATCTAATCTGCAATAGTTATCACTTAGCCAAAAGGGTACCTTTTCTATAATCGTGAAGACGATCACTATCCATATTGATCGCTTCTGATAAAGTCTGTTACCCCACATTAAATAAGCAGGAGACGAGGATGTTCAGACAACTGATATCAACCACTATTTTATGTGGAGCATTGACCATCAGCAGTAATGTCCATGCACTCAGTAGTTTCAATGGCCTGAGTGCACTCAACCAACTACAGTTTGATCTGCTCTCCAAAGATCTGGGGGCCAGTCTCAGCTACAAGGCTCTCTCTCCCGCTGAACCATTGGGAGTCACCGGCTTTGATATGGGGCTTGAAGTTAGCGCCACCCAACTGAAAAGTGCCTCCGTATTTAACAGTGCTACAGGTACTAGTTTTGATACTCTTCCGGTACCCAAACTCCATATTCGCAAAGGACTCCCCTTTAATATTGATGTGGGTATCTCCTATCTGCCGGGTTCTATCAGTCTACTCGGGTACGAGCTGAGTTATGCCCTTATGGAGGGAGGTATTGTTATGCCAGCGGTCTCCGTGCGCGTCACCTCCAGCAAGCTACACGGCTCATCTGACATTAGTATGAGCACTCTGGGCTACGAGCTCTCAATTTCAAAAGGTTTTGCCATGCTCACCCCCTATGTGGGTGTCGGCTCAATCAATGTGACCACAACGCCTGGAGCCGCCTACAGCGGAACACTCTCTGAATCAAGCGCCTCCCTTTTTAAGGCGTTCTACGGCTTAAATATGGCCTTTGGGTTGATGAATGTTGCCATTGAGGGCGACTCTACTGGTGGTATCAATAGCTATGGTGCGAAGGTGGGATTCAGGTTCTAGCGTCTATCAAAAATAGTTCTCAATAGCGGAAGCGTGACCAAGTTCGAAGATCGCCAACACCTTTTCGTTTAGAGTTTCACCATCAACTGAAGAACCTCTCTGGAGATTGATGGTGAAACGTTCACTACAATATATTTTCCCACTTTTGCTCATACTGCTTGCCTCAGAGAGCCTCTACGCCCGCACGGCTGGATCCGATACAACAAGCAATTATCAAATCTCACCCAAACTGGTCATTGACCTCCATACAATCTCTGTCGAGAAGATTTTCGCTGGTCAGCAAATGCATCTCTCCATTCTTAAACGCAAGAGTCACTCAAGTAGCTCTCAATTTAACTTTACCACTCCTCCTCAATTTACACTCGATTTTGCCAACGTCAATCTCCTAAAGCTCAAAGATTCTGGTCAGCTAATACGCTATATCCGTTCAGATTCGGGTGAACACACCATATCAATTATCAGCAATACACGGGGTGAACGCACCAAAAGTATTATCATTCACGATAATTTTATCGGTATTGGCATCAATGATAAAAGCCGGCACTTTATCTTTGGAAAAGACCGTAACGCCGGAAAGATTAACTATAGTGCCAAATGGGGATACCGTTTTTAGTGCTTTAGTTCTCAATTAGCCATAGAATAGCGGGGTGGTATCGGATAAAAACCGAGCCGCCTTTTTTATACCTATGACAAATAGAATTCAACAGATCAAACAGTGGCTAACCGATGAGCTCAAACTCCCGTTTGTTAGCCTTGATAGCGCATCGGAAGATGCCAGCTTTAGACGCTATTTCCGTATCACTTTTGAACACGGAGCCCCTCATAAAACCCTGATCGTCATGGATGCCCCGCCCGACAAAGAGCCTCTTGAGCCCTTTGCGACGATAGCCAAACAGCTCTTCGATATTGGCCTGAATGTTCCTGAAATTTTTGCCCAAAATAACACCCAAGGGTTTTTACTGTTAGGCGATCTCGGCTCAACGGCCTATCTGGATCAACTCAGCAGCGAAACAGTTGACCGACTCTATGGGGATGCGCTGGGTGCATTGGCAGTGCTACAGACCTGCGGTCCAACCGATCTCCCGCACTATGATAGCGCGCTGTTACTCAACGAGATGGCTCTCTTCCGCGACTGGTTTATCGACAAACATTTGCAGATCGTGCTCAACGATGACGAAAATCAAATTCTCAATTCTCTCTTTAACACGCTTGCCAAATCTGCATTAGAACAGACCCAGGTTCCCGTTCATCGAGACTACCACTCACGCAATTTAATGGTCAGTTCACATAACCCTGGAATTATCGATTTTCAAGATGCGGTGATGGGACCAGTTACCTATGACCTCGTCTCTCTACTGCGCGACTGCTACATCGCATGGCCTGAAGAGCAGGTCGCCGAATGGGTAGAGGGCTATCACGATATCGCGCTTGATCACGGTATCTTACGTCAACCAAATCAGCGTCAATTTAAAAAGTGGTTTGATCTGATGGGAATTCAGCGTCACCTCAAGGCCATCGGAATATTTTCACGCCTCTACCATCGCGATGAAAAACAGGGTTATCTCAAAGACATTCCCAGAACCCTTAACTACATTATTGACGTGAGTAGTCACTACGAGGAGTTGCAGCCGTTTCACCATCTCATAACGACTAAGGTTGAGCCTGCATTAAAATCACATCTACAGGAGAAAAACAGATGAACTGGTGGGGCAAAGTATTAGGAGGCTCCTTGGGCTTTATGATGGGGGGGCCACTGGGCGCCATTCTTGGCACAGTGCTTGGGCATCGTTTTGACAAGGGAGTAGAGGGGATTAAACAACAGATCCCATGGAATGCGGGTGTACAAGAGCGCGTACAGACCGCCTTTTTCACCGCCACCTTCACTGTGATGGGGCATATCGCCAAGGCTGATGGCGTGGTCACTAAAGAGGAGATCGCCCTCGCCCAACAGTTGATGGCACAGATGCAGCTCAATGCCGAACAAAAAAAGACCGCCATCGCTCTCTTTAACAAAGGGAAGGATTCAAACTTCCCGCTCAATGACCTACTGCAACAGTTCCGCAAGGAGTGTCACCGCCGTAAAAATTTATTACGCATGTTTATGGAGATCCAGATCCAGGCTGCATATGCCGATGGAACAATGGATCAAAGTGAGCGTCTACTACTGCTCGATATCTCACAGCAACTCGGATTTTCACGTGTTGAATTTGACCATCTCGATAATCTGATTCGTGCTGCACGCCAATTTGGCGGTCATGGTGGACAACAATACCAACAGGGTCATAACGCACCCAGCAGTGCTCAACAGCTTAAGGCAGCCTATGAACTACTCGACATTCCTGCAAGCAGCGGCGACAAAGAGGTCAAGAAGGCCTATCGCCGGATGATGAACCGTCATCACCCCGACAAGCTGGTTGCCAAGGGACTCCCTGAAGAGATGATTAAGATCGCCACTGAAAAGACTCAGGAGATCAAGGCCGCCTACGACATGATCAAGGCTTCAAAGGAAGGGTAAACTCCCCTCATATCTCTCTGTCATGCTTCATATTTGGAGAGATATCTCCAGCTGTATCAACAACCTATAACACCTGAAGCGCTACCATCAGAACCCATTAAACTTGCTCCCAGAAAGATTGTGCTACTCTTGAGGGTAAGAGTTCATATTGCACACGCAGGCAGATTTTTTACACATAATAAATAAAAATGCTTCGCTGACTATATTTATAGGGTATGAAAATGGGGCTATTGGCAAAAAAACATGTGAGATTAGGAGGTAATGTTATCCCTCTTATATCGTTTACCTTTGCACTATTTGCCCTATTTATCCTATTTACCTTTATCAGCCTGGATCGCTATCTTGATCAGCTTAACGATGTTACAGAGACGGGTAATATCAATAGCCAAAAAATGCGGCTCAATGCGGAGCTTATGGAGCTGGCACGCTCCAGGACGCGATTAACCTCACAAATCATAGATACCGAAGATATCTTTGAGCAAGATGAGCTCAATATGACTCTGGAAGGTTATGCCGGAGTATTTGCCAATAAAAGAGCACAGATTCTTTCACTGGAACTATCTCCAGAAGAGATCGATCTGCTTAATGCACAAACAGAACTTGTCCCGGCTATACTCCCCGCGCAACGGCAGGTAGTCGCGCTGGCAATGAACGGTAACCTAGCAGATAAACAGAACGCAGCAACCTTATTTTACGAAAAAGTGCTCCCTAATCAAGGGCAGATGATCTCCCTTTTAGCTAAGTTAATCAGCATCGAGCAGCAGATGATTCTAGAGCAGGGAGAGGACTCGCAAACCGATGCTCAGGCAATGCGAAAAAAGAGCGTATGGCTTATCGGGGCTGTATTTATCGCTATCGCTATCCTTTCGATTATTGTGATTATACGTATCCGGCATATTCAGGAAGACCTTTTAACTTCTCACGAAAATCTTGAATTAAAGATTCTGGACAGAACCAGCGAGCTTAAAAATACCCAAGGAATGTTAAGTACCGTTATTGACACGATTCCCGCCGGCGTTTTCTGGATAGATATCGCCGGGACATATCTCGGTTCAAATATCGTATTTTCCAAAGATATGGGGTATACAACATCGGCTGAACTGATAGGGAAGAGTCTCACCGATATGCCGAAAAAAAGTATCGCCATGGAGTTTTATGATGATATTGAAGATGTCCGGAGTAGCAATTCAGAACTCAGCAAGGTCATTAAGCATATCAAGAGTGATGGTGATATTTCCTGGGTAGAGATGGCGCTTATCCCGCTGTCAGACAAAAGGGGAATGGTTATCGGGATACTCGGTGTCTACCAGGATATAACCCAGAGAAAAGAGAGTGAAAAAAATCTACAAAGTGCCATGATAAGTGCTAAAAATGCCAATATCAGCAAGAGCTTGTTCTTGGCAAATATGTCTCATGAGCTTCGCACACCGATGCATGCCATCCTTAGTTTTTCCCATATCGGTTATAAAAAAATTAACTCCGACCCAAGAGAGAAGCTAGGTGAGTATTTTGTAAATATATCGTCTAGTGGAAATCGCCTTCTTCTTCTGCTTAACGATCTGCTAGATCTCTCAAAATTGGAAGCTGGACGTATGGAATTTCAATTTCAAATGGACGATTTCAACAAGGTTATTACCGCTGCCATAAAAGAGCTGAACGCATTATTAACGCAACATCAATTGAGCATAAATGTAACCGATAGTGATGTAGGTGCTTCCGCCTATTTCGACCCACATAGAATTTTCCAGGTTATCGTCAATTTAATCTCTAATGCGATTAAATACTCTTCCGAAGGGGGAAGTATCGCCATCTCACTGGCTGATGCCGAGTTAAACGGACTCGATGCAATATCCTGCTCCGTCATAGACGAGGGCATCGGAATTCCAGCAGATGAGCTGGAGATAATATTTGATCAATTTGCTCAATCCAGCAAAACGCATTCTGGTGCAGGAGGGACGGGACTAGGGCTAGCCATCTGCAAAGAGATTATAGAGGGGCACAAAGGAACCATCGCCGCCAACAATAATCCCTCAGGAGGTGCGATCGTTACATTTGTAATTCCTCGTAACCCTTCCACCAAGACAAACCCTACATAACGCCGTTAATAGTCTCTACTTATCTCGAGTTAATATCGGCGATAGCTGCATAACGCCTCAACCACCCCACCACACGGCGGAGTAACTGCTTTTCATAGCCTCGAAATTGATGGTCAGCCCCCTCAAAACGGTGTTGCCGATAAGAGAGCTCTTTAGCTCTCTTCTGGTTAAAACTTTTCGCTATATCGGCAGCGCGTAGATGTACCGCTTTTTTACCCAGCTCTACACTAATTGCGGTCTGTTCACGTCGACTAGCTGAACCGACAACAGACTCCAAATCACGACTGCCATAGAGATCAAAAATCGGCTTCTGAAATTTGCGCAGGAGTAGTGACCCATCAACTTGTTTATCCTCTGTTTGGCTACCATCCATTCCAATAGCAATGAGCCCCTGAATCTGCTCACTCGGCTTTTTAATCATATAGTCCGCCGCTGCGAGGGCTCCAACACCGTGCCCAATCAACACAATATTAGTAATTTTTCGAGCTTTTAGCTCCTCAAGTGCCGCATCAATACGGGCAGGAACCATTTCAGACCACTGTTTCAATACTTGCGAGGAAGTTTTGGAAGCGCCCCCTAGGGCGGGCATTTCAATAGAGAGCGTGCTCCAACCGTAGAGTGGCAACCCACGCCGGAGGGTCTGAATAACCCCCGGCCAATCGGGACGAGCCCCCTGATCGTGTAACAGGATCACCCCGCCATCAAGACGAGCTGTCTGGCTATGATGGTAGAGGCTCAATACTTCGCTACCACCCACCTTAAGCATTAACCGATCACCATTATTGCCGCTTGGCACCGCCTCTACAGCCAGTGACGGCTCTCCTGAGAAGAGTGTTAATAGCAGTATAATAAATGGGAGTATTATCTTATTCACTTTCATGACAATATCATCACCCTATGCGACGCTCGGTTCAATACCTTTGGCAAATTACCACTATCGCCTAATTCACAATAACCAAGTAAAATGTTCCATTCACTTCATGAGAAGTACCCAATTTTAACCCATTAATTCATTTTTAAGAGGCGCCCACCATGGCCAACTTCCAGATTGCCCCGTCCATTCTCTCTGCTGACTTCGCCCGTCTTGGTGAAGAGGTCGATAACGTTATCAAATCAGGTGCAGATGTTGTTCACTTCGATGTTATGGACAACCATTATGTTCCCAATCTGACCATCGGCCCCCTCGTCTGTGAAGCGCTACGTAAGCACGGTGTCACTGCCGATATCGATGTGCATCTAATGGTTAAACCGGTTGATCGCATCATCCCCGACTTTGCTGCTGCCGGCGCCACCTATATCACCTTCCATCCTGAAGCCTCTGAGCATGTTGATCGCTCGCTGCAATTAATCCAGGGTGAGGGCTGCAAGTCAGGTCTAGTGTTTAATCCTGCAACACCTCTTGATGTACTCGAATGGGTTATCGATAAGGTCGATATGATTTTGCTAATGTCTGTAAACCCCGGTTTTGGTGGTCAATCGTTTATCCCTGCGACTCTCGATAAACTGCGTCAGGCACGCAAGATTATTGACGCATCGGGTCGCGACATCCGTCTTGAAGTTGATGGTGGTGTTAAGGTCAATAACATCAAGGAGATCGCCGAAGCAGGTGCAGATATGTTCGTTGCCGGTTCCGCCGTCTTTGGTGCACGTGATGAGAGTGATGCCAACGATTATGACACGGTTCTCAAGGCGTTCCGTGAGCAACTGGCTCAAGTTAAATAGCCACTGACAGAAACAGTTTCATGATTACTAAGCCAGAAATGATTCTCATTGATGTGGACGGCACACTGGTCGACAGTGTGCCCGACCTCGCCTATTGCGTCGATGAAATGATGAAGCAACTCGACATGCCCGTTCGCGGTGATGCAAAGGTTCGCATGTGGGTTGGTAATGGTGTTGAACGCCTGGTTCGCCGTGCACTGATTGATCAACTGGATGGCGAGCCCGATGATGCACTCTTCGAGCAGGCCTATCCTATATTCCTCGACCTATACGATAAAAATAGTAGTGGGCGCAGCTCCCTCTATCCAGGTGTTGTTGAAGGGCTCGATTATCTACAAAGTGCCGGCTACAAGCTCGGTTGTGTCACCAACAAAGCTGCTCAATTCACTATCCCCATTCTCAAAGCGCTCAATATTCACGACCGCTTTGAATCGATCATTTGTGGCGACACCCTGCCGAAGAAAAAGCCAGATCCTCTACCGCTCCTGCACTCTGCCGAGCTGCTAGGATGCCTCCCAGAAAATTCACTGATGCTGGGTGATTCAATGAGTGATGTAAAGGCGGCGCGTGCAGCGGGTTTTCAGATTATCTGCATGAGTTATGGTTACAACCATGGTGAGGATATTCACGACTCTAATCCCGATGCGGTAATCGATTCAATGGTTGAGCTTGAAGGACTTATTGAAGGTAAAGAGAAGGCATCATAATGAGTATGCACAACACTTTTACATACGCATACGTGTTGAGGGCGAACTGGATTCGATGGTAAAGCAGACAACTTAAATCCTCTTTTCCATTTTCCCTCAAATATGTGTATATAGTGTTATGAAACCAGAACAGTTCGATCTCCTCGCCAAAGAGGGATACAAAAAAATCCCGATCGTTCGCGAGGTTCTCGCCGATTTAGACACCCCTCTCTCTACCTACCTGAAGCTCGCTAAAGGTCCCTACTCCTACCTGTTTGAGTCGGTTCAAGGTGGCGAAAAATGGGGGCGTTATTCAATTATTGGGCTACCGTGTCGTACGGTTATCAAAGTTTTTGGGAAAACAATCACCACTGAAATTTCCGGTGAGGTAACCGAATCAATCACGGTCGATGACCCTTTAAACTGGATCGAGACATTTCAGAAAAATTACCGCGTTGCCACTCCTGACGGGCTACCAAAGTTTACCGGTGGGCTGGTCGGCTACTTTGGTTACGATACCATTCGCTACATCGAACCCAAGCTAGCCAACTGCCCCAATCCCGATCTATTAGAGACACCAGACATTCTGCTAATGGTCTCGGAAGAGGTGGTGGTTTTCGACAACCTCAATGGCCGTCTAAATCTGATAGTGCATGCCGCTCCATCTCTTCCCAATGCGTTGGAAAACAGTCAAAAGCGACTCGATCAACTTGAGGCTCAACTCCGAACCGCCACTCCCAGAGGCGCGCCACGCCAAGCTGTTGAAATCAATGAAGCAGATTTTATATCCGGCTTTACTCAAGATGGTTTTGAAAATGCCGTTGAACGCGCGCGCCAATATATTATCGATGGAGACATCATGCAGGTGGTGCTTTCGCAGCGCTTATCGATCCCATTCTCGGCGCCACCTCTGGATCTATACCGTGCATTACGCGGCCTCAATCCTTCGCCCTATATGTATTTTCTCGATCTCGCCGATTTCCATGTCGTTGGCTCATCGCCAGAGATTCTCACCCGCGTCGAGGATGGGATCGTGACCGTCCGCCCAATAGCGGGAACCCGTCCGCGTGGTGAAACCGAAGAGCAAGATCTCCAACTGGAGCAAGATCTACTCAACGACCCCAAGGAGCTCGCCGAACACCTGATGCTCATCGACCTTGGGCGTAACGATGTGGGGCGTATCGCTAAAACGGGCACCGTTGAGCTGACCGAAAAGATGAATGTTGAGCGCTACTCGCATGTTATGCACATCGTCTCTAACGTCGAAGGCAAACTGAAACAAGAAATGAGCGCAATGGATGCCCTACGCGCCACATTCCCTGCGGGCACTGTATCGGGAGCGGCTAAAATCCGTGCGATGGAGATTATCGATGAGCTTGAGCCGGTCAAACGCGGCGTCTACTCCGGTGCAGTTGGCTACCTTGGCTGGAGCGGTAATATGGATACCGCCATCGCAATTCGTACAGCGGTCATCAAACAGGGGACTCTGCACATTCAGGCCGGTGCAGGTATCGTCTATGACTCTGTCCCCCAGAAAGAGTGGGATGAGACCATGAACAAAGGGCGCGCCGTCTTCCGAGCTGTTGCTATGGCCGAGGCAGGTCTTGATGGTACTATCAAGCACCGATAGTTACGTTCACAATCCCTTGAGGCTTCCGCATAGACTCCATCCAAATTTTATAAAATTACATCGTCTAAATCGCTAATCATTTCATTTTATTGAGTATCTATGATGAATAAATTGCTCTTATCTCTTCTTGCTATCTCCTTGCTCCTGATCTCCCCGCTCGTACCTGCTGCCCATGAATCCCCAAATAGCTCACATGACTACTACACTATTGGTGTTGTTCCTCAGTTTGAGGTGAGACGTCTCTATAAGATTTGGTCTCCGATCATTAAAGAGCTGGAACGGATAACCGGTCTTAAATTCAAGATTAAAGGCTCACCCACGATCCCCGAATTTGAGCAGGAGTTTATGGAGGGTAAATTCGACTTCGCCTATATGAATCCCTATCACTCTCTCATCGCCTATGAAGCGATCGGCTATCTCCCTTTAGTACGTGATATAGGGCGCAGTTTGCATGGCGTGCTTGTTGTCACCAAGAAGAGTGGTATTAACTCCCCAAAAGAGCTGGATGGCAAAGAGATCGCCTTTCCTGCTCCCAATGCACTAGGTGCCTCGCTACAGATGCGCCAAGAGCTACACGATAAAGTCAAAATTAGTATTCAACCCAAGTATGTCAAGACTCACGACTCGGTCTATCTCAATGTACTGCTAGGAAATAGCGCTGCCGGCGGCGGAGTGCAGAAGACCCTTAATAGACAGAAATCCCAGTATAAAAATGCCCTAAAAATAATTCACCAAACACAAGCTGTTGCCCCCCACCCATTTGTGGTGCACCCAAGAATTTCTAAAGAGATAAGGGCACGCGTACAGCAGGCAATGCTACAGCTCGGCACAACTAAAAAGGGGCGGGCACTGCTCTCCAAAATTCCGATGAAGAAGATAGGAAAGGCGTCTATTAAGGACTACATGCCGCTTAAAGAGATGGGGCTGGAGCGCTTTTTTGTACAATCCTATTAGTGCACCAGTTTAATTTAATGGGTATTCGACTTAAGCTTCTTATCCCTGTCCTTTCAGGACTTGCGCTCTTTGTCATGCTGCTGCACTTCTACTGGGCTCCGGCACAACTCGAAATATCGCAAGAGGCCTTTAACAGCAAAATAGAGAGTGAACTCACTGCTCTCGAATCAGACATTATTAGTCATATCCTTCAGCAAGACTTTGCATCGCTCACCGCGACCCTCGACCATCAGCAGAGGATCCGTAGCGACTATTGGGTCAGTCTAACCATCACTACAGATGATGGGAAAAATATCTATCCTCTCTTCCACGATGAGGTTGACACAAAAAGCACCTTTATCCAGACCTTCACCCGCTCACTACGGCTTGGTGATATCAATATCGGCAAGGCTAGGCTCGTGGTTAACTGGAAAGATGATTATGAAATTGCTCAAGCACATATATTTGAGCT
This sequence comes from Chromatiales bacterium, assembly GCA_029864785.1. GTDB lineage: Bacteria > Pseudomonadota > Gammaproteobacteria > Thiohalomonadales > Thiohalomonadaceae > JAOTST01. The sequence goes on from JAOTST010000001.1 coordinate 13,464, forward strand.
AGAGCGCACACTTATTATCATTGTCACATTGGTATTAATATTAGCCGTTTTCGCACTCAATCGACTGATCCGTAATCCACTTATTACACTTAGAGATGCCACAGACAAGCTGGCACAGGGAAATTTTGCTGTATTTATCCCTCCTTTAAGTAGTGATGAAATTGGTGATCTGGGTCGCGCCTTTGAAACGATGCGCATGAATCTCTTACTCTCCCAACAAGAGCTCTATGACCTAATACAGCAGACTCAAGATAGTGAAGAAAAATACCGCGCGATCATATCAACCATGGGCGATGCGCTAGTCATTACAGATGATGCCGGAAATATTATCAGCATCAACAGTGCTGCAGAGCGCATGCTTAGCTACAATAATGCTGAAATAACCGGAATCGACATCACAACGATTATCACCGATTTTGCTCTCCCCTCTAACGATGCTCCGCGCGCCTCTAGTGCGAACAGGTCGGTATCGCCCATGAAACAGCAATATAACCTTAAAAATAGAGAGGGCGTATCAATCCCTGTATCGATGACTATCAGTCAATTCAATGTTTCTGACTCAATTCAATATTCACTTGTTTTACATAACATCACGTTACAAAAGCTGAGTGAACGATACTTAGTAAGAGCCAGAGAAGACGCTGAGGCTGCATCCAAATCGAAGAGTGATTTTCTGTCCAATATGAGCCATGAGATTCGCACACCCATGAGTGCGATCATCGGTTTGACTGCTCTCTGTCTTGATACTGAGCTCACTACCCTGCAAGCAAACTA
>JAOTST010000154.1 GCA_029864785.1 Chromatiales bacterium
CATGGTCTGCCGATTGAACATCAGGTCGAAAAGAAGATCGGTAAAGCGGGTGTTAAGGTTGATGCAGACACCTTCAGAAAAGCGTGCCGTGAATATGCGATGAAACAGGTTGATGGGCAGCGCGAGGACTTTAAACGTCTGGGTGTTTTCGGTGATTGGGATAACCCTTACCTCACGATGAATTTTGAAACTGAGGCCGATATTATTCGTGCCCTCGGTGACATCATCGCCAAAGGACATCTGCATCAGGGGTCAAAACCGGTGCACTGGTGTCTCGATTGTGGCTCAGCTCTCGCTGAGGCCGAGGTGGAGTATGAGGATAGAACCTCGCCGGCAATTGATGTTCGTTTCTCTGTGGTTGATGGGGCGGCATTTATGGCCAAGGCGAACGTTACCGAAGGCGAATTGGTGGGTGACATCAACGTTGTTATCTGGACTACGACCCCCTGGACCTTGCCGGCCAACCGAGGCGTCGCAATTAACGGCTCTTTTGATTATCTCCTAGTACGTTGTGATGCTGGAAATGGTGATGAAAATTTATTGCTCGCCGAAGGGCTCGTTGAGGATGCGCTAAGTCGTTATGGTGTGGAGTCGCATCAGGTTGTGGCGCGTTTTAATGGTGCCGATCTCGAAGGATTGATGCTACAGCACCCGTTTTATAATTTTGAAGTGCCTATTATCCTCGGTGATCATGTCACGCTTGAAGCTGGTACCGGTGCGGTTCATACCGCTCCAGGACACGGTCAGGATGATTACATCGTTGGTAATCGTTACGGTCTTGAGGTTGCCAATCCAGTGGGAGGTAACGGAGTTTATCTGCCGGATACAGAACTGTTTGCCGGACAGCACGTATTTAAGGCGAATGATTCAGTGGTTGAGGTGCTCAAAGAGCGCGGTAAATTAATCAAAGTAGCTCCGCTCAACCACAGTTACCCGCACTGTTGGAGACACAAAACCCCTATTATTTTCCGAGCGACACCTCAGTGGTTCATCAGCATGGATCAAAATGGTCTGCGTAAGGGAGCGCTTGAGGCGATTAAACAGACACAGTGGATACCCGAATGGGGTGAGGCGCGTATTGATGGCATGATTCGCAACCGTCCCGACTGGTGCATCTCGCGTCAGCGTACCTGGGGTGTACCCATTACTCTCTTCACGCACAAAGAGACGGGCGAACTTCATCCCCGTACCCATGAACTCTTTGAAGAGGTCGCACAACTTGTCGAGAAGACGGGGATTGATGCGTGGTTTGATCTTGATCCAAAAGAGCTACTCGGTGAAGAGGCTGAAAACTATGACAAGGTGAGCGATACCCTTGATGTCTGGTTTGATTCGGGAACAACACATGTCAGTGTACTGATGCGTCGTGAAGAGCTTCAGCGTCCGGCTGATCTCTATCTTGAAGGTTCAGACCAACATCGCGGCTGGTTCCACTCATCACTACTGACCGGTGTTGCGATTACCGGTAAGGCGCCCTACAAGGGGGTGTTGACTCATGGCTTCACCGTTGATGCCAAGGGTGAGAAAATGTCTAAGTCGAAAGGTAATGTGGTTGCGCCACAAAAGGTGATTAAAAACCTGGGTGCTGACATTATTCGTCTTTGGGTGGCCTCAGTTGATACCAGTCGTGAAATGACGATTTCGGATGAAATACTCAAGCGTAGTGCGGATGCCTATCGTCGTATACGTAATACCGCACGCTTTATGTTGGCCAATCTTGCAGGGTTTGATCCGGCTAAAGATATGGTGGCCAATGAGAATTTACTGGCACTTGATTCGTGGGCGGTGGTTCGTGCAGGCACGCTGCAAGATGAGCTGCTTGAGAGTTTCAATCGTTACGAATTTCATATTATCTTTAAGAAGATAAGTAATTTCTGCTCGGTTGATATGGGTTCGTTCTATCTGGATGTAATCAAAGATCGCCAATATACCACTCAGGAAAATTCACTGGCGCGTCGCTCGGCACAGACGGCGATCTATCACATCATTCAATCAATGAGTCGTTGGTTGGCGCCGCTGGTTAGCTTTACTGCGGAGGAGATATATGGACATATTCCCGGTGAAAAGAGTGAGTCGATCTTCCTTGATCAATGGTATGACAATAGCGAGATGAAAGAGCTTTCTGAACTCGCCTCCAATAACGATATGAATATGGCCTTCTGGGATGAGGTGATGGAGCTTCGCACCCTTATTAATCGTGAGTTGGAGCAGTTACGCAAAGATAAGACCATCGGTGCAAATCTACAGGCGGAGGTCACACTCTATAGCTCGGATTCAATTGCGGAACGTCTACTTAAGCTTGGGGATGAACTGCGCTTTGTGATGATCACTTCCCAGGCGAAGGTGATCAATGCAACTGCTCCCGCAGGTGCGGTAGAGGTGACGCTTAATAGTGGTGAGAAGGTCTCCATAGTTGTTGCGGCAAGTGAGCAACAGAAGTGTGAGCGCTGTTGGCATTATCGTGATGATGTCGGTAGCCATTCGGAGCACCCAGAGTTATGTGGACGCTGTGTTGATAATGTCGATGGTGAAGGCGAGCAGAGACAGTTTGCATAAATTTAATGCAAATTATTTAAATAGATCAGCAGGTGATTATTAAGTGTTGAAATGGCTCTGGCTCTCTTTGGGAATCATCGTTTTCGATCAGATAACCAAGTATCTGGCAACGGACTTGCTGGTTTATGCCAAGCCGGTTGCTGTTCTGCCATTTTTTAATTTTACGCTACTTCACAATACCGGAGCCGCTTTTAGTTTTTTGAGTGAAGCGGGCGGCTGGCAACGCTGGTTCTTTGCATTAATGGCGATTGCTGTTTCGCTGGGAATTACAGTATGGCTTAGCCGTCTTCAAACAAAGCAGCGTTGGTTGGCTATCGCTCTGGCTCTGATAGTGGGTGGTGCGCTGGGCAACCTTTGGGATCGTATCTACTTTGGTTATGTTGTCGACTTTATTCAGGTCTATTACGAGCAGTGGTATTTTCCGGCCTTTAATATTGCTGATTCGGCAATTACTATTGGAGCGGGGATGTTGTTGCTGGATGGTTTTTTCGGAAAATCAGCTGAATCGGATGGATCAGAGCGTGATCAAAACGGTAAGACGATTCAATAAGGTCGAACATGAGCACCATACAATCCAATAGCCGCATCACTCTCCATTATCGCATCTCTCTTGAGGATGGCACGGTTGCCGATGATACTTGGGAGGATGATACGCCGCTAACATTTACTCTTGGTGACGGCACTATGCTCGCTAAAATGGAAGAGTCACTTCTTGGGTTGGCCGAGGGAGCAGAAGAGAGCTTAACCCTCTCTCCCGAACAGGCATTTGGTTATCCCGATAGTGAAAACATGCATCAGCTTGAACGGGCTGATTTTGAGATAACGCCAGAGCCGGGTCAAATTATCGGGTTTACGACGCCAAACGGTGAAGAGCTTCCCGGTATGGTCATCGAAGTTGATGACGCAATGGTCACGGTGAATTTCAACCATCCTTTTGCGGGACATACTCTCAAATTTGATCTCCAGATTTTGGAGATCCATTGATGGAAAAAGTGGCTCTTGCCAATCCTCGCGGATTTTGTGCCGGCGTTGATCGTGCCATCGCAATTGTCAATCGAGCTATTGAACTCTTTGGTGCGCCGATCTATGTGCGTCATGAGGTGGTGCATAATCGATTCGTTGTTGATGAGTTAAAAAGCCGAGGCGCTATCTTTGTTGATGAACTTGCGGAGGTCCCCGATGGCGCGACCGTGATATTTAGTGCCCATGGCGTCTCTAAAGAGGTTGCGGATCGGGCTGCAGATAGAGATTTACAAGTGTTTGATGCGACCTGCCCACTGGTAACCAAAGTACACTTAGAGGTGGCTCGCTGTGCCAGGCAGGGAGAAGAGGTGATTTTGATAGGCCATGAGGGGCATCCTGAGGTGGTTGGTACATTGGGGCGTTATGACACCCGTTATGGTGGAGCGATCTATCTCATTGAGAAACCCGATGATGTCGCTCATTTAAATATAAAAAATCCCGAAACGATCGCTTATGTCACCCAGACGACGCTATCAATGGATGACACACAAATTGTGGTCAAGGCATTGCGTGAACGCTTCCCTAATCTTGAGGGTCCTAAAAAGGATGATATCTGCTACGCCACTCAGAATCGTCAGGATGCAGTAAAACAGTTGGCCGATGGTTGTGATGTCATCTTTGTGGTCGGTTCTCCCAATAGCTCTAACTCTAATCGTCTGAGAGAAGTTGCCGAGCGCGAGGGCGCTAAGGCCTATCTTATTGATAAGGCTGATGAGATTGAGGAATCGATGATCGCGGGCGCGCGATGTGTCGGCGTAACGGCTGGAGCCTCTGCGCCAGAGGTATTGGTTAAAGAGGTGCTAACCAAACTTGCAGATAGGGGGCATCTCGCTGAGGTGATAGAGAGTGGGCAGAGCGAAGAGGTGATCTTCGCTCTGCCTAAGTCCCTTCGATAGACAGGTCTGTCTGTCGTTGATAGTTAAATACAATCGAAACTGCTGCTTTTATCAACAAATAGACTCTCACCGGTATGATTTATTGTTGCGTCAATGCCGTTGTAGTTGATATTCCCTGAGACAACCGGAGCATTGGGTGAGGTTGGCAACGTATTGGGAATATTGTCGGTTGGAACGAGTGTTCCGTCACCTATATAACAGTAGTTATCGGCAACGGAAGTTACCGTAATATCACCACTCCATGTTGTTATGCCAACATCCATTAATCCTGATATGCAGCT
>JAOTST010000155.1 GCA_029864785.1 Chromatiales bacterium
TGCTCAACCCAATCGATGGAAAACTGGTTTAGAGCCTCTGGAACAGCACTGCCGCCGTGACCATAGACCACATGACTCTTTTTTGATTTAAGCTGAAGCGCCCTCTCGATGACATGCTGTAACAGCGGCTTACCTGCCAACGTGTGCAGCACCTTGGGTAAAGAAGAGCGCATACGGCTCCCCTTACCTGCAGCCAGTATGATCACTTCCAGTTGCGTCATCGCATCTAAACCCTGTGCTATTGCTGCTGATTAATGGAGTGTTGCGCCACCCGGCTGCTGTGAGACCCCGTTTTTCAACTCATCACTGGTCGGCTCACGCACATCGGTAATCTTGATATGGAAGGTCATTGTCTTGCCTGCAAAAGGGTGATTACCATCCAAGGTTACCGTACCTGCATCAATATGGGTGACTACAAACTTGCGTGTCTCGCCGCTCTCATTGGAGAACTCCGCCTCAGCGCCCACTTGCTGATACTCGGCTGGGACGTTCTCGATCTGGTCGGTAAAGGTGAGATCAGGATTGATAACCCCAAAGCCATTTTCTGGTTCCAGCTCAACTGCCGCTTCATCACCAATCTGCATCCCCTTAATGGCTTCGTTCACCTTCTTAAATAGTCCGCTCTTCTCTCCGTAGAGAAAACTGACGGGGATATCGATACGCTCTACCGTCTCACCCGAATCATCTTCAATATAATAGGTGACCGATACGACCTTATTCTCTTCAACTGACACGATTTAATTTTCCTGTTCTTAAATAATAGGCTCTGCCGCTTTTAACCGACAATCAATAGAGGGAATTCTATACCCCCAGTCCCAATTAGTTAATCTATAAACGCAAAAAGGGCAGTCTACACCGCCCTTTTTAATCACTAAGTCAGATTAATCGACTTAGACTCGACTACCCTTAAGTTTTTTACGCAGATGGTCAACCGTTCTGAGCATCGCAACCGCCTCGGCAAGCTGCAATTCAGCCTTTGCGACATCAAACTCATCGCTATTGCTTCCCTCTCGGATGCTCTCTTCAGCACGGCGCTTCGCTTCAAGAGCCGCCTCTTCGTCTACATCCTTAGCACGTAGTGCCGTATCGGCAAGTACCGTCACCACATGGGGTTGCACTTCAAGGATGCCTCCGGAGATAAAGTAGAACTCCTCTTCACCTCCTTCGCGAATGATGCGAACTTCACCCGGCTTCAGACGTGTGAGCATCTGTGTGTGACGCGGATAGATACCGACCTCACCCATCACGGCAGGGGCATGAACCTGCTCGACGGTGCCGGCGAAGATCTCCTCCTCGGCACTGACGATATTGACATGCATGGTCATCGACATAAGCGTAACTCCCTACTCTCTACCGTTGCCTTAAAGCGTTTTGGCTTTTTCGATGGCTTCATCGATCGAACCAACCATGTAGAACGCCTGCTCTGGAAGGTGGTCATACTCACCCTCAACAATCGCCTTAAATCCGGCGATTGAATCGGCCAGAGAGACATACTTACCCGGTGCTCCGGTGAAGACCTCGGCCACAAAGAATGGCTGCGACAAGAAGCGTTGCAGCTTACGTGCGCGTGATACGGTCTGCTTATCATCTTCTGATAGCTCGTCCATACCGAGGATGGCGATAATATCTTTCAGCTCTTTATAGCGTTGCAGCGTTGATTGAACCGAACGCGCCACGTTATAGTGCTCTTCACCCACAACCAGTGGGTCAAGGATCCGTGAGGTCGAATCGAGCGGGTCTACCGCAGGATAGATACCCAGCTCAGCGATCTGACGTGAAAGTACCAGCGTCGCATCGAGGTGAGCAAAGGTAGTTGCTGGCGATGGATCGGTCAGGTCATCGGCAGGAACATAGACGGCCTGGAATGAGGTGATCGAACCAGTTCTGGTAGAGGTGATACGCTCCTGAAGAACACCCATCTCCTCCGCCAGTGTAGGCTGATAACCTACCGCAGAAGGCATACGACCCAACAGTGCAGAAACCTCAGTTCCCGCAAGGGTGTAACGGTAGATGTTATCGATGAACATCAGTACGTCGTTACCCTCATCACGGAAGTACTCCGCCATGGTGAGTCCGGTCAACGCTACACGCAGACGGTTTCCAGGAGGCTCATTCATCTGACCATAAACCAGCGCCACCTTATCGAGCACGCCACCCTCGGTCATCTCGTGGTAGAAGTCGTTACCCTCACGAGTACGCTCGCCAACACCGGCAAATACCGAGAAGCCCGAGTGCTCAACCGCGATGTTACGAATTAGCTCCATCAGGGTGACCGTCTTACCTACGCCGGCACCACCAAAGAGTCCAATCTTTCCGCCCTTGGCAATCGGCATAACTAGGTCGATTACCTTGACTCCGGTCTCAAGAATCTCAACCGAGGCTGCCTGATCGGCATAGGCGGGTGGATCACGGTGAATCGGCATGCGCTTCTGCTCACCGATAGGTCCCGCCTCATCCACGGGGTTACCGAGGACATCCATAATACGGCCGAGAGTCTCTTTACCAACGGGAACCTGAATCGGTGCACCGGTGTTTTCAACAACCATCTCTCGCTTAATGCCATCGGTTGAACCCATGGCGATACCGCGAACAACGCCACCACCGAGCTGCTGTTGAACCTCAATCGTTAGATCGGCATCCGCTAGTTTCAGTGCATCGTAGATCTTAGGCAACGCTTCGCGTGGAAACTGGACATCCACAACCGCACCGATAATTTGAACAATCTTTCCAGAACTCATTTCAGTTCCCCGTTAATCAATATTTAAATTTTAAAATTCGTTTAAGACGACTAAACAGCCGCCGCACCCGCAACAATCTCTGAGAGCTCTTGCGTAATAGCACCCTGACGCGCCTTGTTATAGACCAGCTCCAGATCATCAATCAGATCGCCAGCATTGTCGGTAGCCGCTTTCATTGCTACCATTCGAGCCGACTGCTCACAGGCAATATTCTCAACCACACCCTGATAGACCAGTGATTCAACATAACGCATCAAGGTCTCATCCAGCACCTCTTTGGCATCGGGCTCATAGATGTAATCCCAGCGATACCCGAGATCTTCGCCATCGTCTGCCCCTTCAACCAGCGGCAACAACTGTTGCAGTGTTGGTTTCTGCGTCATCGTGTTGATAAATTTATTATTGAGCAGCTGAAGCTGATCGATTTCACCATTAATAAAGGCATCGTTCATCACCTTAATAGAGCCGAGCAGATCTTCAATCTTTGGGCTATCACCCATATGGGTCTTCTGCGCGACAACCTTACCGCCGTGACGCTTGAAGAAACCAACGCCCTTCTGACCCACCACACAGATATCAATCTCCAGGTCACTCTCCATCCACTCTTTCATCGCAACTGTTGCCGCTTTAAAAAGATTGGTGTTGAGACCGCCACAGAGACCCCGATCCGTCGAAACGACAATGATGCCGACTCGCTTCACCTCACGATGCAGCATAAAGGGGTGTTTATATTCAGGATGTGCTTTGGCCAGATGACCAATTACACGACTAATATTCTCTGCATAGGGACGCGTTGCAGCCATCCGCTCCTGCGCCTTGCGCATTTTGGATGCTGCGACCATCTCCATTGCACTGGTGATCTTCTGAGTGTTTTGAACACTCTTGATCTGGGTGCGTATCTCTTTGCCAATTGCCATTTCAGAGGACCTTAATGATTACCAGGTATTACTCTTCTTGAACTGCTCAATTGCCGCGCCCAAGTCATTCTCAACACTCTCGTTGTATTCAGGCGTCTCATCAACCCGCTTTAGCAGATCGGCCTGTTCAGATTTCATATATGCGTGCAGTGCCGCTTCAAAATCGACAACCTTGTTCACCTCAACATCATCAAGATAACCTTGATTGGCTGCGAAGAGTGATACCGCCATCTGTGAAACACTCAATGGCGCATATTGCATCTGCTTCATCAGTTCGGTAACACGCTGACCACGCTCAATCTGCTTACGAGTCGTTTCGTCAAGGTCTGAGGCAAACTGGGCAAATGCCGCCAGCTCACGATACTGAGCAAGGTCAAGACGGGTACCACCACCGAGCTTCTTGATGATTTTGGTCTGTGCCGCACCACCTACACGCGATACCGAAAGACCGGCGTTAATCGCAGGACGAATACCGGCGTTAAAGAGGTCGGACTCAAGGAAGATCTGACCATCGGTAATCGAAATCACGTTGGTCGGTACAAAGGCCGATACGTCACCTGCCTGGGTCTCAATAATCGGTAGCGCAGTCAGTGAACCGGTCTTGCCCTTCACGGCACCGTTGGTCGCCTTCTCAACAAACTCTTCGTTTACACGAGCGGCACGCTCAAGCAGACGAGAGTGAAGATAGAAGACATCACCTGGATAGGCTTCACGCCCTGGTGGACGACGTAGCAGAAGTGAAACCTGACGATAGGCCCACGCCTGCTTGGTGAGATCATCATAAATAATCAGTGCATCTTCACCCTTATCGCGGAAGTACTCACCCATCGAGCAGCCAGAGTAGGGTGCAAGGAACTGCTCCGCCGCAGACTCCGCCGCAGTCGCGGCAACCACAATGGTGTGATCCAGTGCGCCATGCTCTTCAAGCTTGCGAACGATGCTGGCAACCGAGGATGCCTTTTGACCAATCGCCACGTAGATACATTTAATTCCAGTGCCTTTCTGGTTGATAATCGCATCGAGTGCTACAGCGGTCTTACCGGTCTGACGGTCACCGATAATCAACTCACGCTGACCGCGACCTACAGGAACCATCG
>JAOTST010000156.1 GCA_029864785.1 Chromatiales bacterium
GCTTGTGATGACGCTGCTTTTTGTTCTCTTTATTAGTCAAACCACAAAGTCCAGTTTGACAGATCATCTTCAATATCGCGCAGATAGTGAACTAAATCTTATTTACCAGCGTTTAGATAACTTGCTTGTTAGTTCTAAATTACTTGCCACCAAACATATTATGATAAACGGGCTGGTGGATCCCCAGGAGAATAATAGTGATCTAATAAAACTGGTGGCCAATTTTAAGAAAGGTTTGAATATACATTCCTTAGAACTTGTTAATTTTGATGGTGATGGAGTTTTTTCAACACTTGAAAAATTTCCAGATTATAAAAAATCTGCTGCGCTACGAAATAGCCTCGCTTATGGAGTGGCTAATGTGAGTATGAAAAAAGACCATTTTACCCTAATAATACCTGTTGAGTATTACTCAACAACCTTAGGGGCTCTGGTGGTTAATTTTGAAGTGAATTCGATATTGTCGGGTTCGATGAATACGAATGAGGGCTCATATTTTCGGCTAAAAAGTGCTGATCACACAGTACTAACTAAAAATCATGATGACGATATTAAATATGTCAGCGTGCAGAGCTCTAAGATAGGTGATGGGTTAGATTTATTGAAACCTCTGGCGCTTACTCTTGAGTTAGGTGTTGTTGAGTTTAACTATATGGCGCCTGTTCGACTGATTGCCCTGAGCACTACTTTACTGGGCATAGCCTTTACATTGGGCTCGGTGTTTATAGCTTTAGTTATTGGCAACTCTATTTCAAAACCCATATTGTTGCTCCGAGATCGGGTATCGAAGCGAGGCGAGGAAGCGCAATGTGCACCACTTGGAACAGGTGATGAGTTGGAAGAACTTGCTTTGATGTTTGATGATCGAACACGAGAGTTACGAACAATCCAGGATAACTTGGCTCATCTTGTTGAGCAACGAACACAAAAATTAAGTCAAAGCGAAGAGAGTCTAAAGCGAGCGCAAGGTATAGCCCATCTTGGAAATTGGGAGTGGAATATTAAGAATGATGAGCTTAAATGGTCCGACGAGATTTATCATATTTTCGGTTGGAGTCCAGATAGCTTTGTGCCTAATTATAAGGTTTTTATGGATGCTATTCATGAAGATGACCGACAGAGGGTCCAAGATGCAATTGATCAGGCACTAAAATCTGTTGGATTTGAATATCAGATTGAGCATCGAATTGTTAGAGATAATGGTGAGGTGCGTTACGTTCAAGAGAGCGGTAGGGTCATTAGAGATAGTTCAAGTAATGCGGTAATGATGACGGGTATTGTTCAAGATATTACCGAGCGGTCAAAGGCGCAGCAAGATCTGGAGCTTTATCGCTTAATGATCGAGAATTCAGCAGACCCCATCTTTATGATCGATAATGAGGACGGATTCCGCCTTGCCTATGTTAATGAGGCTGCAGTTAAACACTATGGAGCATCACGCGAAGAGCTAATGACCTGGTCTATCCCTGATTGGGATCCTCACTTTACCGAGGCTGACTTGCCCGCCCACCTTGAGGAAATTAAGGCTAATGCTGATAGTGATAAAACCCTCACCATTGAAACGCAACATCGCACCAAGAGTGGTGAAATTATACCGGTTGAACTTTCACTTAATCTGATTACCTATAAGGGACATCTTTGTCATTTTGGCTATATACATAATATTATTCAACGTAAGGAGACGGAGCAGAAATTATTGGATGCAAAAGAGCAGGCAGAGAATGCCGCTCAACTCAAGTCACAATTTCTGGCCAATATGAGCCATGAAATTCGCACGCCGATGAACGCGGTTATCAATCTGAGTAAATTGGCGCTACAGACCGAACTAACAGCGCAACAACGTAACTACATCGAAAAGGTGGAACGCTCTGGCAGCAATCTTTTAGGAATTATCAACGATATTCTTGATTTCTCTAAAATTGAAGCCGATAAATTAACGATTGAAAATATTCCTTTTTCAATAGAGGAGGTGTTGCGAGACGTTTCAGACATTGTCATTCATAAAGCTAGAGAAAAAGGGCTGGAGTTGCTCTATGATCTTAGCTATGAACTTCCTGAAAATCTGATGGGAGACCCTCTGCGAATATCACAGGTATTGATTAATTTGATTACTAATGCAGTGAAATTTACCGAGCAGGGTGAAGTCACTTTTGCAATCAATGAGCTCGAACGTAGAAAAGATGAAATTGTCCTTAAATTTAGTGTTAAGGATAGTGGCATCGGAATGACAACGGAACAACAATCTCGTCTGTTTCAAGCCTTCCAGCAGGCCGACGGATCAACTACTCGCAAATATGGCGGAACAGGTTTAGGGCTGAGTATCTCAAAACGACTGATTGAATTGATGGGAGGAGAGTTGGGTGTTGAGAGTGAATTAGACAAAGGAACGACCTTCTTTTTTACACTGAAACTGCCTATTGTGGGAGTATCAAATGACGGCTCGATCGATTTTAGTAGTATTAATGAACTGAGTGTTGTCGTTGTAGATGACAATCAGGCATATCGTGAATTAATGGATAGCATGTTAAATCAATTTGGCATCATGCCCAAAATTACGGATAGTGCAGAACAGGCATTAAAGGTGATTAGGCAAGCAGAATTGGATGGACACCCTGTTGAGTTAGTACTGAGCGATTGGAAAATGTCTGATATGGATGGTATGGCATTGATGCGACAGGTTCTATCTGATGAATCCATTATCCATAAACCTAAAGGGGTTTTAGTTACTGGGTTTGCTACAGATGACATTCATGAGCAGGTACAAAAAAATGGCTTTAGTGATGTTCTTTATAAACCATTTACTTCATCCACGCTATTTGATCTTATTGTTGGAATTGGTGGGGGAAGGCCTACCTCTCGTGAAATTCCCAATGAAAAAAATACACAAAAAGCATTGAATAAAATTAAAGATGCTCAGGTTTTAGTCGTTGAAGATAATGATATCAACCAGCTGATTGCTGAAGAGATATTGAACGCATTGGGGTTAAGGGTAACCCTTGCAGCTAATGGTGTAGAAGCACTTGAAGCGATGGAAAAAACTCAATTTGAACTGGTATTAATGGATCTACAAATGCCGGTAATGGACGGTTATGAGGCAACTCATAAAATACGTGAGAACGACAAATTCAATGATATCCCTATTGTTGCGATGACTGCGCATGCAATGAGTGAAGAGCGAGATAAGTGTCTAGCTGCAGGCATGAATGATCATCTAGCAAAACCGATTGAGGTAGAGAAATTGGATGCGGCACTTATTCGCTGGATTAAGCCAAGGGATAGGGTAATATCGAAAAGTGTCGATGTTCTAGACATTGAGGGGGGGTTACTCGATACACTTCCCGGTATTGATCTTAAAAAAGGTTTGAAGTTAGTTGGGGGGAACTTGAAGCTGTATCGTGAAATCTTGAAGCGCTTTAGAATGTCACAACTCAACACAATTTCCGATGTGAACAAGTTCATTCAAGATGGGAATATAGATGATGCAAAAAGAGTTTTTCATAGCATTGTCGGTACTGCTGGAAATATAGGTGCTCTTAAATTAAGCCATAGTGCTGCAAAATTGGAGAAATCTATTGTTAGCAATAGCGGGAATATACCTCAGAAAGATTTTGATGAATTTAAATTAATCATTAAAGAGTTGCAAGAATCTTTAAATAAGATTTGTGAGGTGATTGCCGATGATAAAAAAGAGAATAAATCTCAACAAGAGCTTAACCTGATGCAGTTAGAGAGCATAGTTAGCGATATAATCCCTCTTTTGGATAGTGATATATCTTCGGCTATAGATCTCTTTAATAATATTCAGCCACAACTTTTAACAACCGACCTTGTCGATCAAGTTGAGAGTCTAGCCAATTATTTAAGTGATTATGAAACTGATAAGGCGCGGGTTATTTTGTACAATATTAGTGCTGAGTTAAAGAAAAGGATTTAAGAGAAATGAGTCAACACAAATACAAAATTCTAGTCGCAGATGATGTGACTGAGAATATCGATATTCTTTTATCAATTCTTAAAGATGATTATGCCATTATAGTAGCCAAGGATGGTGAAAAGGTACTTAAGCTTGCACAAGGAGAGAGCCCTCCAGATCTGATCTTGCTGGACGTTATGATGCCAAATATGGATGGCTATGAGGCATGTATGAGATTAAAGGGGGATCCTAAAACGCAAGGTATTCCGATCATCTTTACTACGGCACTTAATGGTGTTGAAGATGAAGAGAGAGGTTTACGATTGGGGGCGGTTGACTATGTAACCAAACCATTTAACCCTGCACTACTTAGGGCTCGTATCTCAAATCAGTTAGAGTTCAAAAAGCATCAAGATCATCTGCAAGATCTAGTAGATGAGCGCACCGCAGAACTGCTACGCACTCAAGATGCGACTATCTATACGTTAGCCAACCTTGCTGAGACACGCGATCCTGAAACAGGTGGACATATCCGCCGAACTCAAACGTATGTCAAACTGCTTGCCGAAGAGCTGCATAAGAGTAGTGAATATAGTGCGCAACTTGATGAAGAGACGATAGAGCTTCTCTATAAATCAGCGCCTCTACATGATATTGGAAAAGTAGGAGTTGCTGATGCGATTTTGCTTAAACCGGGTAAGCTTACTGACGAAGAGTTTGATGAGATGAAGCGACATGCTGCGTATGGGCGAGATGCTTTAAGTGCGGCAGTAGAGCAGATGGGAGGGAGCTCCTTTCTTAAATTAGCTGAAGAGATTGCCTATACTCA
>JAOTST010000002.1 GCA_029864785.1 Chromatiales bacterium
CAAGCTGCTTGAGCTGGTCACGCATGTAATCGATATTTTCATAGGTCCACTTGGCAGGTGGCACATTGTTCTTAATCGCCGCATTTTCAGCGGGCAGACCAAAGGCGTCCCAACCCATGGGCTGCATCACATTTTTACCCAACATACGCTGGTAACGGCTAATCACATCGCCAATGGTGTAGTTGCGCACATGCCCCATATGCAAGCGCCCAGAGGGATAGGGAAACATCGAGAGGCAGTAGAATTTTTCTTGCTCACTCTCATCAACCGCTCTAAATGATTGATTGTTATCCCAAAATTGCTGAGCTTGCTGCTCAATTTGAGCGGAATTGTAGTGTTCGTCCAGTGCCATGAAGCTGCCTTAAATTCGATGAAATAGATGAGAGGTAATAAGGTGTGAAGGATACCGTAGCCACCCTCTTTTTTACAGAGGCAGACTATATCTCTCAATACTTGGAAAACGCGCCAATATGAGCCACACTGAGGCTATAAATGGGCTAACGATTAGGAAGAGCAGTCATGACCGATTCAAACGACGACAACCGCCTCGCATCCGGCTACCAGAAGCTGATGGAATTTCTCCACGAAACCCCTCAAATTGACCACGCCTTGGAACGCCTCTCCGAGTGGGAAGAGCTGACCCGCGAAGAGGCCGTCAAAGTCGGCGACTATCTCAAGCGCGATATACAGGATGCCGCCAGCTTTATTAACGAAAATGGCAAGGAGCTTAAAGACTGGCTCAAGTTTGACCTTGATCTGGTTGAAGGCACCATTGGTGACACCTTCGCCAAAATGGTCGATGAGACCCGCGAAACACTCAAGGAGTTTGAGCACGAGGCCTCACGCGTTGGCGAGTGGCATACCGGCGAAATCGTCGGAATTGGCACCTTCGAATGTAAAGGGTGTGGCGAAGTCATCCATTTCCACAAACCGGGGCGTATCCCCCCCTGCCCTAAATGTCGCGGTACTAAATATCGCAGACTAACAACCAAAGAGAGTTAATAAACTCTATCAACAGCTAAACACGACCAAGGAATTACAACGCTATGGCTGAAAAGCACTTTAACTGGAACAGTTTTTTTATCCGTCTGGGGTTTGCACTGATACTCGTCTATGCAACCTACAACCCTAGTGGCTATAGTTTTTTCCACTGGGCCAAAGAGGCGCTCTTTGGTGATGCGGTAGAGATTACCCCGCCCCTTGCACTAACGGGCGTTGTCCTGCTCATCGGCTGGGCGATCTATATTCGTGCAACGCTGCGTTCGCTCGGCGTTATCGGTCTGGCTCTAGCACTGGCCTTCTTCGGCACATTGATCTGGTGGATGGTCAGCATCGGCCTTTTGGGAATCGATAGCGTCTCCATATTTGCCTATGTCATTCTCTTCATCCTGGCTGCAATCCTGGCAACGGGCATGTCCTGGTCACATATTCGTCGGAGAATGTCGGGGCAAGCTGATGTGGATGAGGTGGATGAATAGAGATCTACCACTAACAACCTCAACACCCTAAGACACAGTCCAAATTTGACATACCAAATAAGATATCTATACTAAATTTAGTATGTGGATAATCTATGAGCACAGGAAGGTAATTAAGCAGCTCGATTCACTGCCTATGGATATCCTTAAAAGATATGAAAAGTGGAAAGATATTGTCACGATAACGGGGCCTGATGGTCTAAAACAGATTAAAGGCTTTAATGATGAGGCGTTGCGTGGTGAGTGGAAAGGGTACCGCTCCTCTCGGTTAAATATTCAATATCGGGTTGTCTATAAAATTGAAAATGAGTCTCTGTTCGTAAAGGTTGTCAAAGTAACCGCACACGATTATCGGAAAAAGTAAAATGAAAGATTATCAAAAGTCCAAAAAGAGAGTCGATGTATCGGTTGGCGAATCTATTCGAATTCTGCGCGAACTCCAGGAGCTAAGTCAGAATCGACTTGCGGAATTAACGGGCATCCCCCAATCAACCATCTCAGCGATTGAAAACGATAGAATTAATCTGGGGGTTGAGCGCGCAAAGATATTAGCACGTGCCCTGAAGTGCCATCCCGCTGTGCTTGTTTTTCCCGGTTGGGAGATTCAACACGAGAATGCTGCATAAATTTATAAAGCTAAACTGAAACATTAGATGCCGAATCAAGGAATGATCTATGTAGGGTGCAATGCCCTTCGGTTATTACACCCTACGAGCTAACAAGGCAACCCATGAAAGCAGTTGTATGCACTAAATACGGGCCCCCTGAGGTTCTTCAGCTCAGAGAGATGGAAAAACCTATACCCAAAGATAATGAAGTGCTGATAAAGATACATGCAACAACCTGTCATGTAGGGGATGTAAAAATCAGAAGTTTTAATGTTCCTTTCTGGCAAATGATCCCCTTTAGAATATATTTGGGCATTATGAAACCTAAAAGAAGCATATTAGGAATGGAGCTAGCCGGGGAGGTTGAAATAGTAGGCAAAGACGTAAGGCGATTTAAAAAAGGCGATCAGGTTTTTGCGTCCGCCGGTTTTGTCTTTGGAGCTTATGCCGAGTATATATGTCTGCCAGTGGATGCTAAAGATGTAAGACAAGGGCTTGTGGCAATGAAACCACTCAACATGACTTATGAAGAAGCCGCTGCGGGTACTGCTACTGCTGGACTTACATCATTGTATGTTTTGAGAAGGGCAAATATCCAAAGTGGACAAAAAATTCTTATCTATGGGGCTTCTGGAAGTATAGGTACTTTTTCAGTACAGCTTGCCAAATACTTCGAGGCTGAAGTGACCGGGGTATGCAGTACAACAAATTTAGAATCAGTGAAGTCACTAGGAGCCGATAAGGTGATTGATTATACGAAAGAGGATTTTACACAAAGCGGTGAGACCTATGATGTCATTTTCGACGCAGTAGATAAATTTTCGCCTTCAAGAGCTAAAAAAGCTCTGAATAAAAATGGGATATATCTAAACATTATTAAAGATTCTGGTTCCGGAGACAGTATAAAGACTGAAGATCTAATCTTCCTCAAAGACCTCATTGAGGCAGAAAAACTAAAAACGGTCATAGATAGATGCTATCCATTGGAACAAATTGTTGAGGCTCATAGGTATGTTGAAAAAGGACATAAAAAGGGACATGTAGTCATAACTGTTGAACATAGCAACCAAACCTAAGCGGTCATTCAACCCGATCGCTAATCACGGCAGGTTAATTCAATCGTTAAAAAAAATCAGATCTTAATAAACTGCTTCCGCGCATCCAACACTTTCGTTAGATAACGCCTTGTCTCATCCCGTGGATGCTCATCCCGCAACTTACGATAGACCTCTGAGGCCGAGAGCCTGTTAATAATATCAGCCGCCTTATTGCGATCTTTCGAGAAGGTATTGAAGACATTTCCCGCACCACCGTTGTAGGCGGCGATCGTTGCATATTCCCGCTTAACGGGATCTTTAATCTTTGCCAGATATCGGCTATCAACAATATGCAGGTAGGCGGTTCCCAGCTCTATATTTTGACTACTCTCAAAGAGATACTCTTTGGTGGGTGTATGTTGGTGCCCCTTTACATATTTGTAGGCATCAACCCCGGCTGTACTCGGCACAATTTGCATCAAACCATAGGCAGGAGCACTACTCACCGCGAAGGGGTTAAAGGCACTCTCGGTTTTCATAATGGCAAAGATCAGACTTTTACTCACACCAAACTGTTTTGAATATTTATCGACATCTTTTTTGTAATTTTGCGCTTGCCGGTTTTGGTAGTCACTCACCATTTTAATTTGCACATAGTGAACCTTCTCACTCCCCTTTCGAGTCTGTACAGTTCTGGTTTTATAGCGATTCTCTACCAAATATTTGGCATAGGCTTCAGCAATTTTCGGCTCATCAACAACATGACGATGATTATCCTCGACCAGTCCATGCAGATAGGGCTTTCCCGTTAACTTAATCTTTTTAGCCGAGTAGAGATCAACTGAACGCGGATCATCAGGGGTTAGCAGTGTGGAGACGATGGCACGTTGCAGGCTCTGAACACTTTGTGTTTGATCGAGTGTCTCAACAGTAATTAATCCCTTGTCGAAATGGACAATCGCCCTGCTTTTGTAATTTTCGGTATATTTAACATAGCGTTTATTAGAGGGGGTAATAACCTCTTTACTGCCCCATGTTTTATCCACCTCACCACTTAATAGCGCCAGCAACTTTTTATATTGACTCCGCGCCCGTTTAATATCTTTAACTAATTTGGCAGGGTTGGTCGCATAACTTTTGGCACGGCTATTGGCCATGGCATTCAACGTGGCCTGTGGATTTTTCGAACTTGCCAAGGTGAGGATATCGCGTGTGGAACAGCCGACGACTCCTGTCGTCAGCAACGCAAGGAGTAATATTTTAGATGTTGTACGTTTCATCCGTTAAGGTTAACCCTCTACACTCTTGCTGACAATCTCATAGAGATCACGCGAGAGTTCACTCTGTACCATTTTATCAAGCTCTGTTTTCATCAGACGTTGACGATTCACGTCATACTGTCTCCATTGTGTTAGTGGCCGCACCATACGCGAGGCAACCTGTGGATTAAGTCCATCCAGCTCCATAATGGTCTTACTGAGGAATTGATAACCTGCACCATCGGCCTGATGAAAGGCAACCGGATTGCGCATCGCAAAGCTGGCGATCAGGCTGCGAACACGGTTGGGATTTTTCAGGGTGAAATCAGAGCTCTCACGCAGCTTAATAATATCAGCCAGTGCGCCATCACGTGGTGCGGTGGCTTGAATTGCAAACCATTTATCGAGAACCAGCGGATCATCCTTCCAGCGGTTATAGAAGTGTTGCAACGCCTCTTCACGATATTGGTTATCTTGATGCACTAGATGGCTGAAGGCCGACATGCTGTCAGTCATGTTGTTGGCACTTTGATACTGCTGCCAGCACAGCTCTACATATTCATCCTCTTCAAGACGAGCCAGCAACGCCAAGGCACGATTTTTCAGGCGGCGTTTGGCAACCGATGCGGTATCAAACGAATAATCACTGCTATCTCTATTTTGCTGGTAGATATTGAGCAGCTTCTCACGGTTGGGCATGACCAGTTCTTGCTCAAAGTTGCGAATATCATTGTGCAATTTGAGAGGGTCAACATTTTCGATCTGTTCAATCAGGTAGAGGATATCGGGCAGGTTGAGTGCATCAGCCTTGAGCGCCTGATCCATCGTGGTGTCTGCAATAATCTTCTGGTACGCATCCGAAAAATCATCGACCACGCCGTCAGAATTTCCATGATAGCGATCAAGCAGAATATTTTCGGCCAGTTTCTGACCCGCATCCCAGCGATTAAAGCTGTCACTGTCGTAGGCCATCAGATGAGCCAGCTCTTTGGAGGTCAGATCACTATCGAGTAACACCGGTGCTGAAAAGCTTTGTAGCAGCGAGGGTACACTTCCTTCAGGCACATCGTAGAGTTCAATTTTCTGCTCGGGCTGATCGGTAATAATCAAGCGAGAATCACTACCGTTCTCACCCGCTGTTGTTTTGATCGTCACCGACTTACCACTGCTATCAAGTAGTCCTATCTTGAATGGAATGGGCTGAGGTTTCTTCTCAGCCGCAGGTTGTTGTGGTGAATCAACAAGTTGCTGATTGATAGTGAGTGTTAACTTTTTCGCTGCCTTGTCATAATTGCGCGCCACGCTGATACGCGGTGTACCTGCCTGACGATACCAAACCATAAACCAGCTCAGATCGGTCTCATTGGCATCGGCGAGTGCCTGTACCCAGTCATCACAGGTAACGGCCTGACCATCATGGCGCTCAAAGTAGAGATCGCTACCTTTACGGAACCCTTCCACGCCTAAAATGGTATGGAGCATTCGAATCAGTTCCGCGCCCTTCTCGTAGACGGTAAGGGTGTAGAAGTTATTGATCTCCACAAACGATTCAGGACGTACCGGATGAGCCATCGGCCCCGCATCCTCGGCGAACTGATGGGTACGCAACATGCGTACATCATCGATGCGTTTGACTGCCGCCGAGTTCATATCGGCACTAAACTGCTGATCTCGAAATACGGTCAGCCCCTCTTTGAGGCTAAGCTGGAACCAGTCGCGACAGGTGACGCGGTTGCCCGACCAGTTGTGGAAGTATTCATGGGCGATAACCGCCTCAATTCCCTCAAAATCGATATCGGTTGCCGAGTCCGGTTTTGCCAGAACAAATTTTGAATTAAAGACGTTCAGTCCTTTGTTCTCCATCGCACCCATGTTGAAGTCATTGACCGCAACGATCATATAACGGTCTAAATCATACTCACGGCCATAGACCTCCTCATCCCACTTCATCGCATGTTTGAGCGACTGCATCGCGTGATCGCACTTATCTTCATTACCCAACTCAACGTAGATCTCAAGAGCCACTTCACGACCACTCATGGTGGTAAATTGATCGGCAATTTTAATCAGGTCACCAGAGACCAACGCAAAAAGGTAGGAGGGTTTGGGATGCGGATCGTGCCAGCGTGCCATGTGGCGACCATCTTCAAGCTTGCCCTCTTCGATACAGTTACCGTTAGAGAGGAGAACAGGATAGTCATCGGTGGCGATGATGGTGGTGGTGAAGACAGCCATATTGTCAGGACGATCAATATAGTAGGTAATTTTTCTAAAGCCCTCGGCCTCACACTGGGTGCAGAAGTTGTTGCTCGAAATATAGAGTCCTTCAAGGGCACTATTCTGATCCGGCGCAATGGTCACCTCGGTAACAAGGGTGAAGGATGCCGATGTCTTTGAGATGGTAATACCGCTCTCATTCATCACATACTCATCTGTTGTGAGCGCCGTACCATCGATCGAGATCGACTCCAGCTTGAGATTCTCACCCACAAGCCTTAGTGGTTCACCGTTAAATTTTCGCGCCGATATTTTAAGTTCTGATTTTACGCGGGTCGCCGATGGATCAAGCTCGAACGTGAGGTCAACCTTCTCAATCTTATAGGGATGAGGCTGATAATCTTTGAGGTAGATCGTTTCTGGAGTAGGCATATGACTCGATAAATGTGAAAGGAGGTTAATAGTAAAGTGGGTTAGTCGAGACGATATCTCAAGAGGTCCCAATCAAAATAGGGGCCGGGGTCGGTTTTTCGATCAGGAGCAATATCACTATGACCGACAATATGCTCAGCAGTCAGATTGGGATAGTAGGCGATTAGAGATTTTAGAACTTGGAGTAGTACCTTATATTGGAGCAGCTCAAAATCCTCATTATCACTCCCCTCCAGCTCAATACCGATAGAGAAGTCGTTACAGTGTTCACGCCCTTGGTAGGATGAGGCTCCCGCATGCCATGCCCGCTTAAGCAGTGGTACAAATTGTACCAATTCTCCAGCTCTATTAATCAGCAAGTGAGCCGAGACTTTAAGGTCACAAATTTCAGTAAAATAGGGATGCTCATCAGCAGGTAGCTGGTTACAGAAGAACTTCTCTATCCATTTTTCACCATACTGCTGTGGCGGCAGGCTGATGTTGTGTAACACGATAAGGTCGATAGCCTCACTAATATCCCCGCTACAACTGCGCTCATCAAAATTGGGCGAGCTGACCTGACGGGCTCCGGCCACAACCCCTGCCTCATCGATCTGAAAGGGGCTATCCAAGTTCAGGGGTCAGCCCTTTTAGAACCATATCCGTATGACTTACTACACCAACTATATTATGCTGTGCATCCAATACGGGGGCTCGAGAGAGACCAAAACGATCAAACAGACGCGCACAGTAACGAATATCCATTTCAGGATGAACGGTTAAAACCGGCTTAGACATAATCTCATAAACATTAATTCTCTCCGGCGAACGATCGGTCGCCAGTACGCTTTTGGATATATCCGAAATCAGCAACATGCCGTATTCATCATCCTCATTGCGCTTATTGATAATCAATGTTTTGGTTTCAATGTGCTTCATCTCTTTCAACGCTTCAGCAACGGTTGTCATGCCATCGATCATATCGACCTTGCTCTTCATCACATCGCCCACACGCACTAATTTTTTATCGCTCATATCTCATCCTCCACCATCGGTGTTAATTTTTTAACTTGTCCAACAATGCCTACGGCATCTTCAACATCTATTTGAAAGGCAATTCCAGAGTCATGCGTATTATCAAACTCTGCAACCTCCCCAATCTTCTCTAAAATTTTTCGACTCAGATGCTCTTCGACCAAAAACAGAACCATGTCACGCTGAGTCTCTAGCGTTAGCCCAAAGAAGGTTGTCGCCTTCTCTAGTCCCTCTCCTCTGGCCTGATTAAGTACAGTACATCCCGTTGCGCCTGCTTCACGCGCGGCATCAAGTACAGCATTTGTTTTTCCGTCCTGTAAAAGGGCGATTAGAAGTTTAAAGTGCATATCATTCTTCCTTCTGTTTTAGAGATTCACGTTTACTACGCCATTCACTTAGCTGGGCATAGCCCATGACGGTCATAATGGGAAAGAGGCTGGCAAAGGCGATAAGTCCAAAGCCATCAAGTAATGTACTGCGCCCAGGAACGGTGCTGGCCAGACCGAGGCCAAGTGCCGTAACCAGAGGTACGGTGACTGTTGAAGTAGTCACCCCACCTGAATCGTAGGCGAGTGCAATGATCATCTTGGGTGCGTAGAAGGTCTGGATGATGACCACCACATAGCCGGCGATAATGTAGTAGTGAAGTGGTGTTCCCGAGACAATTCGATAGGTTCCCAGAGAGATCCCGATCGCCACACCAAAGGCCACCGCCAACCGCAACCCCCAAAGGCTGATACTTCCCCCGGAAACTTCTTGCGCTTTTATTGCCACAGCAATCAATGAGGGTTCGGCCAGCGTCGTAGAGAAACCGATAGCAAAGGCGAAGATATAGACCCAGTAGTAGTCATCCCATCGAAGCACCCTGGAAACTTCACCCCCCAAGATAAAGAGCGGGTCGGTCAGTTGGGTCGCCATCAATTTGCCCATCGGGAAGAGCGCCTCCTCCAGCCCGATTAGAAATAGCGAAAGCCCCATCAGTACAAAAAAGAATCCCTGCAACACTTTGCGAAGATTAGGAATAGGACGCCGGATCACGAAGATCTGAAAACCGAAGATGATGCCGGCAATGGGGATGACATCCGCCATCGTGGCGTAGGTGGTATCCGAAATAATCTGTAATAGCTCTAGAATCCCATCCATTAGACGATCATCCCGTAGGCCATAACGAATATCATGGGAGTGAGTGATGCGAAGGCGATGAGACCAAATCCATCGGTCATCGGATTACGTCCACGGATACTGGAGGCAAGACCAACCCCAAGGGCTGTCACCAGCGGTACGGTAATCGTCGAGGTGGTCACCCCGCCCGAGTCATAGGCGATACCGATAATCTCTTTCGGAGCAAAAGCGGTCATCACCACCACTCCAATATATCCACCGATAATGATGTACTGAATTGGCCAGCCTTTAAGAATTCGCAACACGCCCACCACAATGGCAAAACCGACCGATAGCGCAACCGTAAGACGCAGACCATCGGCGTAACTCGACATCGCGGCCTCGGTCGATTCAATCATCCCGCCACTGGCTGCCACTGTAGCCGCCTCTGCCGCAACGGCGATGAGTGCAGGTTCGGCCACCGTGGTGCCAAATCCTAGGGCGAAGGCAAAGGCCAGCAGCCAAAAAACGCTCCCTTTCTTTGCAAAGGCGTAGGCCATGGTTTCACCAATGGGAAAAAGTCCCATCTCCAACCCCTGAATAAAGAAGGTAAGCCCAAGTACCACAAGAAAGAATCCCAGTAATATTTGACCAAAATTTGGAATGGGCTGTTGAAGAACCACCAACTGGAAAAAACCAATAACGAGCACAATGGGCAGCAGGTCACGGATACTACCCATGAGAGGCCTAAGTTGTGGTGGTACCTTGATATTCAATCGTTTTTCCCTATATAGATAAGAGTGAAACTACACGATTCTTGGGATGGTGTTAACCAAAATCGTTATAATCCCCCCAATAACATTTAGGAGAAGAGAATGAGCGAATTAATTATTGACGATGTCACCGTGGGTGAAGGCGATGAAGCAACAACCGGCCAACGTATTACTGTCCACTACACCGGTACTCTGGAAGATGGCACCAAGTTCGATTCAAGCAAGGATCGCAACGACCCGTTTGTGTTTACCCTCGGCGTAGGTCAGGTCATCAAGGGCTGGGATGAGGGCTTTGCCGGTATGAAGGTGGGCGGTAGTCGCAAACTGACTATCCCTCCTGAAATGGGTTACGGCGCTCGTGGTGCCGGTGGTGTGATCCCCCCCAATGCAACCCTCATTTTTGATGTTGAGCTTCTTGGCGTCGGCTAACTCACTGATTAAATTGACAAATCCCATTCCATTTAACCTCATCCAGGCCCAGGTTCAGCAAGCGCTGGATGAAGATATCGGCGACGGAGATATTACTGCTGCGCTGATTCCAGAATCACAACAGTCGACTGCAACGGTCATCAGCCGTGATGCGGCTACGATCTGTGGTCGGGAGTGGTTTGAGCAGACGTTCTGGCTGCTCGACAAGTCAATCTCTATCGACTGGAATGTGGCTGATGGGGATCGGGTAGAGCCCAATCAGCAACTCTGCACTATTAAAGGCTCATCGCGCACTATTCTGACCGCCGAGCGAACCGCCCTCAATTTTCTACAGACCCTGTCGGGAACAGCAACCTCAACCCAGAAATATGTGGATGCGCTTACCGGCAGCGGCATTACCCTGCTCGATACCCGCAAAACAATCCCTGGGCTGCGTGATGCCCAAAAATATGCCGTCACCTGTGGTGGTGGTAGTAACCATCGTATCGGCCTCTACGATGGCGTGCTGATTAAAGAGAACCACATCGCTGCATCGGGATCCATCACTCAGGCGGTCTCCACGGCAAAAAATACGACTCCAACGGACATCCCCGTAGAAGTTGAAGTGGAGAACTTTGACGAAGCAAGCGAGGCGATCACCGCCGGAGCCGATATTCTGCTACTCGACAATATGGGGCTCGATACCATCACCCAAATCGTTGAATTTAATGATAAAAAAGCCAAATTAGAGATTTCAGGCGGTATCGAACTTAGCTCTATTAGTCGCTATACCGACACAGGCGTTGACTATATTTCAGTCGGCAGCCTCACCAAGCAACTCACCCCAATCGATCTTTCGATGCGCTTTAGCTAAATTTTAACGCCCGCAAACTTGCAAAAATTGACCCAATTCCATAAAGTTCCCCCTACCTCTGAGGGGCGCTGCAGCGAATCGATTTCGTCAGGCTCAGAGTATCCAAATATTTAAACTGCGCTCATTCATCTTTTAACTAAGGAGTATGAGCGTGAGTACAGAATTCACCGATTATAAAGTTGCCGATATGTCTCTGGCCGAATGGGGTCACAAAGAGATCGCTATCGCCGAAACCGAAATGCCTGGCCTGATGGCCCTACGTGAAGAGTTTGGCGCTGAGCAACCACTTAAGGGGGCTCGCATCATGGGTTCTCTACACATGACCATCCAGACCGCTGTTCTCATTGAGACTCTTATCGCTCTGGGTGCCGAAGTACGTTGGGTTTCATGCAATATTTTCTCGACTCAAGACCATGCAGCCGCCGCAATTGCTGCTCAGGGCATCCCTGTTTTTGCCTGGAAAGGTGAGACCATTGAGGAGTACTGGTGGTGTACCGAGCAAGCCTTCAACTGGCCTGATGGCAAGAAGCCCAACATGATCCTTGATGATGGCGGTGATGCTACATTGCTGGTTCATAAGGGTGTTGAGTTTGAAAAAGCCGGTGCCATTCCGGATGCACAAGATGGCGACAACGAAGAGTATGTCGAGATTCTAAATGTGCTTCGTCGCAACCTGCCTAAAGATGGTAGCAAGTGGACCGACATTGCCAACGAGATTAAGGGTGTCACCGAAGAGACCACCACCGGTGTTCACCGCCTCTACCACATGGAGAAAGATGGTTCACTGTTATTCCCAGCCATGAACGTCAATGATTCGGTCACCAAATCTAAATTCGATAACCTCTATGGCTGCCGTGAGTCACTGCTCGACGGTATCAAGCGTGCCACCGACGTAATGATTGCCGGTAAGATCGCCGTTGTTCTCGGTTATGGCGATGTCGGTAAGGGTTGTGCTCAAGCCTTCCGCGGTATGGGTGCCACCACCTTTATTACCGAAATCGACCCTATCTGTGCGCTACAGGCCTCTATGGAAGGCTACCGCGTAATCACTATGGACGAGGCTTGTTCTATGGGTGATATCTTTGTCACCACCACCGGTAACGAAGGGGTCATCAATCACGACCATATGGCTGCGATGAAGAACGAGGCGATCGTCTGTAACATCGGTCACTTCGATTCTGAGATCGAAGTCGGTTCACTACGTCAATATGAGTGGGTGAACGTTAAACCACAGGTCGATCACATCATCTTCCCTGATGGCAAGCGCATCACCCTGCTAGCCGAAGGTCGTCTGGTTAATCTCGGTTGTGCTACCGGTCATCCTAGTTTTGTGATGTCTGCCTCATTTACCAATCAGGTTATGGCGCAGCTGGAGTTCTTCCTACGAGCTGATGATTACGAGAACAAGGTTTACGTTCTGCCAAAAGTTCTTGATGAAAAGGTTGCCCGTCTTCACCTGAAAAAGCTAGGTATAAACCTGACCACGCTAAGTCAGTCACAGGCCGATTACATCGATGTACCTGTTGAAGGCCCTTACAAGCCTGACCACTACCGCTACTAAGTTAGTAGTTCAGGTTGGCGACAACGTTCGCTAAGTAGTACATTAGTCCGCAGGATTGAGTTGTTTCGATCCTGCGGATTTTTTATTAGAGATTCAGGAAACAATTGCTATGACTGAGAAATCTCCACAATTTAGTTTTGAGTTTTTCCCCCCAAAGAGTGCCGAGGGGATGGAAAAACTGAAGGCAACCCGTGATGAGCTGATGAAGCTCTCACCCAAATATGTATCGGTCACCTTTGGTGCCGGTGGTAGTACCCAGCAAGGGACTATCGAAACCATTCAGGAGATGCTCAATGCCGGCCTAGATGCCGCGCCACATCTCTCCTGTATCGGTTCAACCGAAGAGAACATTCGTGAACTGCTCAACCAATATATAGGTATGGGTGTGAAGCGTATCGTTGCCCTGCGTGGTGATATGCCGTCAGGAATGGGCGAGGCCGGCGATCTCCACTACGCCAATGAACTGGTCGAATTTATTCGCAAGGAGACCGGTGATCACTTTCATATAGAGGTAGCCGCCTATCCAGAGTTTCATCCACAGGCCGTGAGTGCCACAGCGGATCTAGACAACTTTGCACGCAAGGTGAAGGCCGGAGCCAACGCAGCGATCACCCAGTACTTTTTTAATCTGGATGGCTATCTACGCTTTATCGAAGAGTGTACGAAGCGCAATGTCGATATCCCCATCGTGCCAGGCATCATGCCGATTACCAATATCAAGAACCTCGCCCGCTTCTCGGAGATGTGTGGTGCCGATATTCCCCGTTGGCTACGTCTGCGCCTGGAGGCGTATGGTGATGATATGGATTCACTCAAGGCCTTTGGTCTGGAGGTAACCACCGAACTCTCGCAGCGATTGCTTGATGCCGGGGCTCCTGGGCTGCACTTCTACACCATGAATCAGGTGGGGCCGACCCAAACCGTGATGAATAATCTATCTCAATCCTAAGTAGATCCTTCTAACGATGAGACAACATCGAATCTTCCACGAAGGCTCTCTTAAGGTTGGGACTGAGGTAGAGCTATCAACGGAAAACGCCCACTATCTACGTCAGGTCGTTCGCAGTAAATCGGGGAACATGATCACCCTCTTCAATGGTGACGGTGGTGAGTATAGCGCCACGATTCAGACTATCGAGAAACGCACATGTCTCGTCTCTGTGGATCAATTCATCGAACGCGATGTGGAATCTCCCCTAAAGATCACCCTGCTACAGGGGATATCAAAGGGAGACAAAATGGATTTTACCGTTCAAAAGGCGGTCGAACTCGGCGTTAATCATATCGTGCCCGTGTTAAC
>JAOTST010000157.1 GCA_029864785.1 Chromatiales bacterium
CAGGCGGCATCAGGTGCTGGTGCACCTAATATGCGTGAGCTGATCCAGCAGATGGGCGCGATTCACGGCAATATCGAAGAGAAGCTCAATGATCCCGCCTCGGCGATTCTCGATATCGATAGACAGGTTGCCGAGTTTATCCGCTCCGATGACTACCCAACCGAGAACTGGCCGGTACCTCTGGCGGGTTCGCTGATCCCTTGGCTCGATAGCCAGATGGAGACAGGTCAAACTCGTGAAGAGTGGAAGGCCGAGGTCGAGACCAACAAGATCCTCGGTCAGAGCGACAGCCCTGTACCGATCGATGGTCTCTGCGTGCGTATCGGTGCGATGCGCTGCCATTCGCAGGCGCTCACCATCAAGCTTACGAAGGATATTCCTCTCGATGAGATCCATGAGATCATCGCTAGTCATAACGACTGGGTGAAGGTGATCCCCAACGACAAGGATATTTCCATGGCTGAGCTGACCCCTGCGGCAGTAACGGGCACTCTGAATGTACCTGTCGGGCGTATGCGTAAGCTCAGTATGGGGCCTGAATATCTCTCGGCATTTACCGTGGGTGACCAGCTTTTGTGGGGGGCGGCGGAACCTCTCAGACGTATCTTAAGGATTATTCTTGAGAAGTAGGTCATACAATTTCATAGAGATTGAAGAAAATGTTTGGAAAACTCTTTATTTAAGTTATAGTTAGCGAATATAACTAAAGTTTTATAGTAACTATTGGCACTTTGGATGAGAGCACTTCTGTTGATGGTCACTGTAGAGTAATAACGAGAGATAAGGTTAAGGAATTAAGGATGGTAAAAAGACTGATTCAAGGTTTGCTGCTGGGATCGCTGGCTGTTCATTTTAATGCATATGCGCTGGGTTTAGGGGAGATTCAATTAGACTCTGCACTGAATCAACCACTCTCTGCTGAGATTGAACTGCTATCTGCTACCCCTGAAGATGCCGATTCCATTAATGTCTCGCTCGCTTCATACGAGACCTTTTCCAAGGTTGGCATTGATCGACCCTCTATTCTCTCGAAACTACGTTTTAATGTCTCTGCGAAGGATGCGGGTTATGTCATCAAGGTCGATTCGCACGACTCGATTCGTGAACCATTTCTCGACTTTATCCTTGAGGTGACCTGGAGTTCGGGTCGTGTTTTGCGTGAATATACACTTCTACTTGATCCGCCATCTCTAAAAAAGGCAAAGCCTGCCCAGATTCAAGCGCCAGCAGTTCAACCCGTAACCAAGGCTCAGACAAAACAACAAACTCCAGCAAGCGCTGCATCGGTTCAAAAACGTCCCGCAGCCAAAAGTCCAAAGCTCGCAGGTACCATTACGCCTACCGATGAGGGTGGAATTAGTTATGGCCCCGTACGTAATGGAGAGACCCTTTGGGCCATTGCCAAAGAGATACGTAGTGGCTCATCTCTTTCCACGCAGCAGATGTTGATGGCGCTGTTGGAAGAGAATCCTAACGCATTCATCGCCGGAGATATTAATCGTCTTAAGCGAGGCTCAATCCTGCGCCTTAACAACCCTGATATTGTCGGTTCGCTCAGTCGCCAGCAAGCGGCGGCAGAGGTCGCTCAACGTACTCAACCAACCTTTAAGGATAATTCTACTGGTGCGGATGAACAGCAGATTGGTACCGATTCAGCTGAGGCAAAGCGCCCCTCTCTTAAGCTGGTAACACCAGATACTAAATCACTCTCTGAAAAGATGGGTGCAACTACAGCAGAGGGTGGTGATACCGATGCCCTACGTCAGGAGTTGACGCTGGCACTAGAGATCTCCGAGGCTCAACGTCGTGAAAATGAGGCGCTTAAAGAGCGCATGAGTGATCTGCAAAAGCAACTTGATGCGCTAAAGCGCTTGGTCACTTTGAAGGATGGCGACCTAGCTCAAATACAGCAACAGCTTAGTGCCCCAGCTAGCGACTCGGCTGTTGAAGTGCCTGAGCAGCCCGCTGTTGAAGAGCCGGCGGCGGCTGTTGCTGAGGCTCCAGCCTTGGTCATTCCCGATGTTCCTGAAACTGAAACAACAATCACTGATGCGTTAAAACAGGAGAAGACTCCTGTTGTGGATGCGCAAAAACCAGAGGTCGTTGTAGAACCTAATGTTGCTCCAAAACCACAGGTTATACCTGTTCCAGCACCTGTTACTAAGCCTGTAGCCCAGCCCGATCTTTTGACCAACATAATGAATGACCCGATGTTTATGACAGCGGGTGGTGCGGTTCTTGTGCTCATTTTATTGCTGATTTTGTTGATTATTAAGAAGCGAGGTAATCGTTTCCATGAGAGCATTCTAAGCGGTGATGCCTCATCGATGGGAGCGACCACAACAGGTGGTCCAGACACCTCATTTTTGAGTGACTTGGCCATTAGTGGACTTGCTGGCGGAGGCATGGAGGCCGATGAGGGTGAGGTTGATCCCCTTACAGAGGCTGATGTTTATATGGCCTATGGACGTACTCAGCAAGCTGAGTCGCTGCTAAAAGATGCGCTTGAGTCCAGTCCTGACCGTCTGGAGCTGAAGAGCAAGCTGCTTGAGGTCTATTTTACGGCAAAGGATAAAGAGCAGTTTGATGCAACCATTGCTGATTGTGCTGAGCAGCTTCAGGAAGATGAAGGCGCGTGGAAAAAGATCCTCATTATGGGGCATGAGTTAAGCCCAGAGAATGGATTATTTGCAGAGGCTCCAGAGGCCGAAGAGATTGAGGAAGAGGAACTTGACCTTGGTGAAAGTGACGATCCTGTCTTTGATGATGTGCTCGATATTGGTATTGATTTGGATGAATTGAGTGCAGAGATGGAGTCGACTTCTGGTGATGAACTCGATTTCGATCTAGGGCTCGATTTTTCAGACCTTGATGATGACATATTTAGCTCCTCAAGTGATGAAGAAAAGAATGAAGGCGGCGCTGAAGAGAGTTCGGAGGAAGAGGGCGAGTCATTTGACCTGAGTGATCTTGAACTTGATACCGATTCAGAATCAGAAGAGACGCTTGAGCTCGATACGTTGGCTGAAACTGAAGAGAACAGTGATGAGGCTGCCGATGAGACCGATGACGGTGCGCTCGATTTTAATATTGAAGGACTCGAACTGGATGACCTTTCAACTGAAGGTGATGATAGTGCGGAGGCTGAATCAGCAACTGCCGAGGTAGTTGAAGCTGATGCCGAGTCCGATGCAGGAGAGCTCGACTTCTCCCTAGATGACCTTGATGATTTAGAGGCTTCGGATGAAGCCCCTGACCTTTCTGCCGAATTGGATGATGCCCTTTCATCTATTGACGGTGATCTGGATGATATTGGTGACTTGGGCGACCTTTCGATGGATAGCGATGAGCTTGAATTGAGTGGGGAGGATGAGTCTACAGAAGAGCCTGATAGCAATGAGGTTCTTGAGCTTGATACTGAACTGGAACTCGATATCACTGACCTTGATGCGGCTCCAGAGACGGTTGGGGAGTCATCTGCTGCTGATGAATCTGCTGATCTTGATGACTTCGATTTTGATTTTGATTCAATGACGGCTGATGAGTCAGAGACGATAGAAGATGTAGTCGCTGAAGCTACACTGGATGTCGATACCGATCTTACTGACAAGGATGATGAACTGGATGGTTTGGATGACCTTGGTGATTTTGACATTATTGATGATGATTCATCTGATGAGATTGGACTCGATGATTTTGATCTAGATAGCGATGATAGTAGCCTCGATTCAACTGAGTCGGATATGGATACCAAAATTGATCTGGCTAAGGCTTATGTCGAAATGGGCGATGCCGATGGTGCCCGCAACATGCTCAATGAAGTTATCTCACAGGGTGATGATGACCAGAAAAAGCAGGCTCAAGACCTGCTTGACTCGATCTAGGAGACTTTAGCCCAACCATGCGTATTGCTATGGCCGTTGAGTATGACGGTAGTGGTTACAGCGGATGGCAGTTGCAAAAGGATACCTCTCGTACAATTCAGGCGGTTGTTGAATCAGCCATCTCCAGGGTGGCCGATGAGCCGATTAAGGTCACTGTGGCAGGTCGTACCGATAGCGGTGTGCATGCCTCGGAACAGATCATCCATTTCGATACCTCTGCTGAAAGAACTGAACGTTCATGGGTTTTGGGATCCAATACCAACCTTCCCAAAGATGTGGCGATACTTTCGGCTCAGCCTGTGAGCGATGAATTTCATGCACGTTTCTCAGCAATCAGACGCTCTTACCGATTTGTGATCTATCAGCGTAACGTGCGTCCCACGTTTTTAGCCGGAAGGGTAACGTGGACGCATAAGCAACTCGAACTTGATAGAATGGTGGCAGCATCCCGATATCTGTTGGGTGAACATGATTTTAGCTCCTTTAGAGCAGTCGGTTGTCAGGCAAATAGCCCAGTCCGTACGATGACTAAATTAGAGGTGAGCCAGAGTGGTCCATATATCTACATCGATATCGAAGCCAATGCCTTTCTCTACCATATGGTGCGGAACATTGCGGGTGTCTTGATGACCATCGGGGCGGGAGAGGCGGAGCCCGAGTGGTGTGAAGAGGTGCTTAAATTGAAAGATAGGACCAAAGGCGGGGTTACTGCTCCCGCTGCGGGACTCTATCTAGTGGGTGTAAAATACCCCGATGAGTTTGGATTAAAACAACCCTATCCCAATCTATCGGCCTGGTA
>JAOTST010000339.1 GCA_029864785.1 Chromatiales bacterium
TTCGATTATGAATTTGCCGCAGAAATTCTTTGGGTGTTTTGACGGTCTCTATCAACACCTCTCTTTCAAGTTTTTCAGAGATATATTGACTCAGAGGAGATAATCGATCAAATAGTGAAACGGTACTAATAAACGGCGTTACACCAATAATGAGCGGTTTGCTGGCCACAGCCAGAGAAATATTCGAGAATAGTGTTATAAGCACAAATAGCAGTGCAGACACCGGATTAGCGTCGATTAACAGTTTGTTCACATCACCCCCAATACCCTTCGTGGTGACGACCTCCCTGCCATCATTATTAATTATTTTTGTTAATACTATCCCTGTTACACAGAGATTGCCAATATTCCAGATCAGTGCTTCAATGACATAGGGAGAAAATTATAATGATAACGAGGGAGGAGATGATGCCTGATTCACAACAAAGCGCATTGACATGGGGCTTACGCCAAAAATTTCTTCTACTACTTCTTGCAGTGCTGGCAATGAGTCCTGCCTGGGCAGAAAAACCGACCGCTCCAAACTCAATCAACGGGGTAGTGACCGTTAATGCCGATAAGACTATTGAGCTAATCCTGAATACTCCAGAGCTGATTGTGATTGATGCGCGTCATCCAGAAGAGTTCCACAAAGGACACATCGAAGATGCCATTCAACTTGTCGATACAGCCGTCAATAAAAAATCTTTAGCACAGATAGTTAAAACCAAAACGACGCCCCTACTATTCTACTGCAATGGCCCACGCTGCCTGCGCAGCAGTCGTGCTGCAAAGAAAGCACTAAAATATGGCTACACAAATATCTATTGGTTTCGCGGCGGCTGGAGCGAATGGATGGCCAAAGAGTTACCGGTCATACAGTGACTTGGCAAAAATATTTTATGAGCACCATCCATCTTAAAAATTTCTCCGTTCAACATCTAGCAATAGCCACCATCCTGCTGGTTGGCTCCACGTCATTAGCCTCATTCTGGGTTGCCGAAAACATTTTTCGTGACGCCATCACCTCCACCATTAGAGTCAACATCAACAATATCGTGAACGTCGCCGTGCAAGAGACCATGAATAAACTACGCGGTCACGCAATACAGTTCACTAATCGCACTCAAAATTATGCCACTCTGCACGCTACCTTAAACAAATTTCTTAAAAATCCAAAAAAAGGTAAAGAGACTTCTGATCTCATCGAGCAGCTCAATAGTCCTTTCATCAAAGGCTATGTTGATGCGATACATCTCGAACTGCTTAAATTGCGCATCTATGATCTCAACTATCAGCCGCTAACTGAGAGCAGCCATGGGATTGAACTCCCTTATGGGTTGCCACAATTTCTTGAAAAAATGGCGACGGGTCGAAAGGGAAGTAAGCGCCTGAAGGCGCTCGGAGGACTTTGGTCCTCTAACGGGCAGCCTCTCTACTCTGTACTCGTCCCTATTGGCGGACTACGTATAAAGGGATATATAGAAGCTGTTTTTAATCCTGCATTTAACATTGGCGCTATTGATCAGATCACCCATATTCCCGTCATCATTACCTCCAGCAACGAAGCACTCCTCTATCGCTCCGACTCCATCAACCTGCGATCAACCAATCGGCTCTCTGTCGCTCAACCCATTCTTGGCGATGATGGTCACACCGTTTTTCAGATCCGTTCATTTGAAGATATTAGTGGGATCTATAAAGAGCTCTATGCAGCTAAAACAATTTTGGGCGGAGGTTTGCTTCTATCCAATATAATTATAGTTATCTTTGCTATCTGGTTACTCTATCGATTCCTATTATCACCTCTAATCAAGATTACCCAGAATATTGACCAAATGACCGATCACAACACGAAAGTTCACATAGAGCCAACCGGCCTTAGAGAATTTAGACATCTGGCCAAAGCATTTAATGGCATGTACGAAACAGTGCGCACCAATACCCAAAAACTCGAAATTCTCTCATCAACTGATGGCCTGACCAATATTGCCAATCATCGCGCCTTTGACACTGCACTTGCCCGAGAGTGGCGCTACTGTAACCGCGAACAGCTCCCTATCTCACTACTCTATATTGATATCGATTTTTTTAAGAACTACAACGACCACTATGGGCATCAGCGTGGCGATGATTGCCTAAAAAATATCGCTCACCTGATCGATGGATGCGCCCGCCGCCCCTCTGATCTAGCGGCGCGATACGGCGGAGAGGAGTTTGTCGTCCTCCTTAGCGATACCGACGGCACAGGAGCCTACGCGATGGCTCAGACATTAATGACGGAGATCCATCGCGCAAATTATCCACATAAAAATTCAAGCATCGCTCACCATGTCACGTTGAGTATCGGTATTTCCACACTGGTTCCATCCGATAGAACTTCACAAAATCAGTTAATTAAGCTCGCCGACGAGGCGCTCTACCGTTCCAAGAGCGCTGGACGCAACCGCATCACCACTACATAACAATCCATCTATACCCCCATTATACGCTCCTATTACCCCGCGGATTTGTGCTGTTGTATAGTGCACCATCCAATAATTACGGTGGGTCGCACGACCCTGAACTAATCCAATATTAGGAGCACAAAGCAATG
>JAOTST010000158.1 GCA_029864785.1 Chromatiales bacterium
CTGTTGATGGATGTCTCTAACCGTTTTGGTAATTTAATGGGGCGAGTTTTAACACCCACAGCGGGAGAGCGTGAAATTATTGCAGCCTATTTGGTTAAAAATGCGTTGATTCCAATGGAGCCGATTTCAGAGACAATAAAAGGGCACGCCTACGAACGCCACTGTGATAATTGCCATGTACTTCCTGATCCTGCACAACACACTTTTGATGAGTGGCATAACGTGATTGAGCGGATGCTACGCGAGATGAAAGTGATGAAATATAGTCCACCGAGTGATGCTGAAATAGTTGAGATCTATAACTATCTCAGAGGGGATGTTATTGAGGAGGAGACGAGTCGGGTCAATGATCTGATAGAGAAGCGGGTACCAGCAACTGAGCTGATCAAAACCCCAACAATTAGTAACGGAACATGGTGGGCAATAGGTCCATTTCTGTTACTCGTGCTCCTTGGCGTTATTCGCTGGTGGTGGAGTAGTTACGTTAGAAAGAGTGCCGATGCGTCCTAGATATATTTACATTACCTTGCTGCTCCTGTTGGTGCT
Source organism: Chromatiales bacterium (assembly GCA_029864785.1). Taxonomy (GTDB): domain Bacteria; phylum Pseudomonadota; class Gammaproteobacteria; order Thiohalomonadales; family Thiohalomonadaceae; genus JAOTST01. The sequence goes on from JAOTST010000158.1 coordinate 547, forward strand.
GATCCCGGCGGGATATTACTATGTTGACTGGAGTAAGGGAGGGATGGGGGCAGGGCTCTATTCACACCAGTGGCAGCCAGAGAGCGGGCAACAATATTGGTATCCTGACGCCTTCTACAAATCGGTTGATTCGATGTCTGGAGAGTTTACGGGCGAGCAGTGTGTCCAGTGTCATAGCTCGGTGACCCCCGGTATTGTGAACGATTGGCGCAAAAGTGGACACGCCAAAGTTGCTGCCGATGGTAGCCAGGTCTTCTGTTCTGATTGCCACGGTAATAACCATCAAAATTTAAAAATGCCGACCCCTGATGTCTGTGCCAAATGTCACTCGCAACAACACGCAGATTTTCAAGATGAGAAGCGCTACGGTTTTCCAAGCCATGCTCTGGCGATGGAGCGGGCTGTCGATGCGAAGCACTTTGTCGATAAACCCAAGGCGGAGGTCACCTCGTGCATCCAGTGTCACTCGGTGGCGACCAAGTGCGACTCGTGTCACACACGTCACCGCTTTAGTGCCGCAGAGGCGCGTCGCCCGGAAGCATGTATCACCTGTCACAGTGGCCCACCCCATCCCGATGATGCGACCTACTTCGCATCGGCTCATGGAAAGCTTTATCAAAAAGAGGGAGCAAGTTGGGATTGGTCAAAGCCGTTGAAAAAGGGTAACTATCCTGCGCCGACCTGTGCCTACTGTCACATGGGAGAGGGTAAGCATCAGGTGGCCGACAAGTCGATCTGGAAATTCGGTATTCGCCAGATCAATCCCCTCAGTTCAGGCAATGTGGTTAAACGTGAAAAATGGGTCAAGCTCTGTAGTGACTGTCATGAGGCCGACTGGTCACGTCAGCAGCTACGCGGTATGGATGCCGAGCGTAAGCAGGCGTGGGGAAAACTCTACAAGGCTGAGGGGATATTAAAATCACCACGTAGTGACAATCTATTATCTCCCGCAGCGGGTGAGCGCCCTCCCTATCCCAATGATTGGGTCGATGCACGTTGGCCACGGGCACGTATCGGTTTCTTCGAGGGGCAGGCATCGGCTTTCTATAATGTCTCGCCGATTGAGCGAGACTACTTTGAGATGTGGTATTTCGATAATCTCGGTGCCTACAAAGGAGCGGCTCACGGAGCGGCAAATTTTGTAACAAAAGGGCATCAAAATATGGATCGGGCGCTGATTGATATTGAAGCCGAGGCGGTACGTTTACGGAATCTGGGTGAAGCAGAACGCGCCTATTTAGGTGATAGATATGATCCCAACAAGTTGTGGTTATCGGGTGAGTACACAGAACTGAACAGGGAGCAAAACTGATGATTAGCGCATTCAGCATGCTCTCAAATATATTGCTGTTATCGACTATTTTGTGGATGACTCCTGCGATGGCCGCTGACGCTCTCGTTACAGGAAGTTATCAAAATAGTGAATGTATCTCCTGTCATGAGAAGGATAACTCTCTATTAATTAGTGAATGGCGTAGTGGTTCGCACGGCAAGGCTGCTGTCGATTGTGTGGCTTGTCATGGTACAGACCACCAACAGAGTACTGTTAGAGCCAGAGAAAATCACAGCTGTAATCAATGTCACGGTGGTGAAGAGGGCAGCGTTAGCCATAGCTACAGCACATCAAAACACGGCATTATTGTCCGGCTGGAAGCAGCAGAATACGATCGCTCTAAACCGTTAACCGCAGAAAACTATCGTGCCCCCAGTTGCGCCTTTTGTCATTTTTTTGGTGGACACCATAATGTGAGCCAATCGATGAGCCAAAAAAAATCGGCGGCTGATGATCAAGAAGCGAGGCAGCAGATGCGTTGGGTTTGCCGGCAGTGTCATGCCCCGCGTTATATTCGTGAGCTTGAAACCAATGGACGCAAGATGCTGGCGTTAGGGGAGATGAAACTACTCGAGGCTGCAGCGGTAGTGGAGCTGGCGCGTAGTGAATTTCCCGCAGAGCAACTGACTCAAATCGAGATGCTCTATCATACAATGCAGAGTGAGACGATAAAGGCTCTCAGAGTGGGTATTGCCCATCAATCCCCCGATTATCAGTGGTGGCATGGACACCCGGCACTTGATGGTAAGTTATTGCGAATCAAGGGTGCATTGACTGATTTAAGGCGAAAGAGGGCGCTAGTTAAAACGCAATAGACCGTTTTTAGAGGGCGCTTTTATCTGAGTTGTTGTTTTAATCGTCTTGAAGTTTTTCGATCTTGCGATAGAGGGTACGCTCACTTACTCCTAATAGTTTGGCCAACTCACTTCGGTCACCACGGTGGCGCTCCATAGCCCAGCGAAGATAGCTCTCTTCTAGTTTTTCGAGAGGCATCAATCCAGAAAAACGTACGCCAGATATTGGTGCCATAACCCCATCTTTGCAGATCTTAGGAAGATGTCTCAGAGTGATTTTTCCGCCCCTTGCCATGAGCATGGTGCGCTCGAGTATATTTCTCAATTCACGAATGTTACCGGGATAGCTATATTTCTGCATACAATTCATTGCCTCATCACTCACCTCTACGGGTTGTCCAGGTGAGAGACGGTGTAGCAGCACATCGACTAGCAGAGGGAGATCTTCCAGCCGTTCACGGAGTGGTGGGATGTCGATCTGAAATGGGCTTATTCGATAGAAAAGATCTTGTCGAAACTCGCCCTCTTCAACCATCTTTTCCAGATTGCGATGGGTGGCGCAGATCAGACGAAACTCGGCTTGTTGAGTCTCGGTTGAGCCAACGCGTCGATAGGTGCTGGTTTCAAGTAAGCGGAGTAATTTGACCTGTAGGTTGAGGGGAATGTCTCCGACTTCATCCAGAAACAGAGTGCCACCACGGGCAGATTCAACGAGCCCCTGTTTCTGACCGATCGCTCCGGTAAATGCCCCCTTCTCATGGCCGAAGAGCTCACTCTCGAAAAGACCTTCGGTTAGACCCGAGCAGTCAACGGGCACAAAGGGGCCACTGGCACGATTACTCAGCCGATGTATGGTAGTTGATATGACCTCTTTACCTGTTCCAGACTCACCCAGTAATAAGACGGCGGTGTCACTGGGAGCAACAATGCTGATAAAAGAGAGCATCTCATTAAAAATGGGTGAGCGTCCCACTAGTAGTTGGAGACGATCTGAATTTGCCGGTGTGGTGATATTACGTGTTATTTCAATATACCCGAGTGTTGAACCGTCTCGAAGATTGACCGGGAATAGTTCAACATCAACATGTTCTTCACCCTTAGACGTGTGGTGAAGGTGAAGCACCTTTTGCGGATCTCCACTGGCTCGGCAGCTCTGCATTGGGCACTCCTCGCCCATTTCATGGCAGGGGCGGCTGTAGTGATGTGAAACTTCATAGCAGTGACGGCCATAGGTTTCCGCTCCGCCACCGTGACGAGCCATGTAGAGGCTGTTCATGGCCAAAATTTCATACTCTGGACTGAGTAAAACAACCGGCTCGGTCACAACATCAAGCAGGGCTGTTATTTCGGTGAGACAGTTCCGATTGAGGCTATTTTTTTCACTATTCATCTCTCTATTGTATGCCAATAATGGCAGTCGTCAAATAAAGTTAAGACAATTATGACAATAAATAGTGCGCTATATGGCACATTATTCTTTTTCAGAAGGAAAAATCCTACATTTTTCTTGAGATATTAGTGGATTCTAATATTGGCATGAGTGTTGCTCTATTTCAAATTAGTTCTGTGGCCTTTGTAGGCATTTTAAACTGAGGTAAACGAAATGATTATTGATAACCTGACTATATTCGGCGTTTTGATCGCTGTTGTTGTCGCTGCGGTTGTCTCTCGACTTGCTTCAAAGAGTGTACCGGGAGTGGTACACAAAAGCAGGCGTCCTGTTCATCATCACTAACCGATTAAGGTTCGTGATATGGCATGGAAGGTGACCAATTAATTAATGTAGTGCAACAACTGTTTCATCTGTAGTACCGGCACCATTTCTAACTGAAATGATGCCAAAATTTATATCTCCAATTGGGCTCCGGACTAAACATCCGGGGCCATTTTTTTGCCCACAGGGAAGTGGGTATGCTGTGGGCACATGGATGTGCAGGAGCAGCGGCCTACAGTATGGACAAAAATTACCATGTATTTTCTCTACTTCAATATGATGCAGTAGAT
>JAOTST010000159.1 GCA_029864785.1 Chromatiales bacterium
CGCCTCCACGGTACTATATCGACCTTCATTAGCCGCCAAATGCAATGCGGTATCTCCATCTTTATCTTTGATATCAGGGTCGGCTCCGGCTTTTAAAAACTGTTTCATTGTTTTCATGTATCCCTTACTAGAGGCTACATGAACAGCAGTCCAGTTATATTTCCCCTGTTGCTTGTTTAGGTTGGCTCCAGCGGCAATAAGGTATTTAATTACGTCTACAGTTTTTGTCTTTGTTTTTGCCGCAGTATATACAGCGGAGGTACCATCAGAATTTGTAAAGTCAGGGTCGGCACCAGCGGCAAGTAATGATCTTACGGCACCACTATGCCCGTTGTCTGCAGCAGCGGTTAGCGGTGTCCAACCGTTATACGCATAGAAATCAACTTCGGCACCAGCGGAAACAAGAAAATCAATCATTTCACTATTTCCTTTTCTAGCTGCTTCGTATATCACGCGACTTTTGTCAGCATTAATCTGATTAACATTTGCTCCGGATGCGAGTAGTAATTTCACTGTGTCTAGATTTTTCTGCTTGCCAGCTCGAACAATCGTGAAATTTCCATCGGTTGATGGTTTATTTGGATTAGCCCCAGCCGCTAATAGAATCTTTATTACTTCAACCTTTCCCGTAACAGCGGCCATAGCAATGGGGGGATAGCCTTTATATCCATACGCTTCAATTTCAGCACCCTTGGCAACGAGTATCTTGACTATGGCTACATGACCCTCTCTAGCTGCTTCATGAAGTGCTCGGTCCCCATCATTCTGAGCCTGATTTACATCTGCTCCGGCTTTAAGCAGCAATTTAATGGTTTCCACATTCCCTGCTTTAGCGGCCATTACTATAGGATATTCTCCTTTTTTGTTAGCTATATTGACGTGGGCCTTTTTATTCAATAAATATTTGAGCAGATTTGAATCCTTCTTTTTGACTGCAAAGTGGATAGGCATGTTTCCTAAGCCATCGTCTTGATTGACATTGGCACCAGCTACAATAAGAAGCTTGATGATTTTTATATTGCCATGGCCACTTGCGGCAATTGCAACAGGGTACGCGCCTCTCTTATTTGGCATATTTGAATTAGCACCGTGCTTAAGCAGGTAGTCAACCACTTGCGGCTGATTACCCGCTGCAGCCAAATGAAGTGAATTTTTACCAAATCCATCTAGTTCGTTAATTTTTGCTCCGCCCTTTACAGCTGCTTGTATTGCAGCCATATTTCCACTGTTAGTGGCTTTGGTTAATTTTGTCATCGAAGCGCCACAGCCATTTAGGAGCGTAATAGCTAATAAAATGGAGAGTGAATAAACAAATTTTGTCAGGAAATAACCTTTTGTATTCATTATTTGTTGTGCCTTTATGCTTGAACTTAAATTAATTCACGGCTGAATAGCCACTAAAATATCTGCGATTATTATTTGAATGAAATGTATGAATACGATATTTATTCGCTATTCGTTTGAGTTCATTTTAAATAAATCCTATTAGTGGGACATCACCCATTCGGGTGATGTATGGCTTTTAAATCTATAAATATTGTTGATATCCGGATTGAACTACTTATGTCAGAGTATTAGTGGAAGTCCATAATATGTGTATAGGGGAGGGTAGAATTTTATGAAAACACTTGCCATGTACGTTTGATAGCTCTACATAGCTGTTACAATGTTGGACATTATTTATAGATGCAGCCAGAACTTAGCGTCACTTCACGCAAATTAATAACGATCTCCGCGTCTGCTATATCACAGAACGATATCAATATATGAAACTACGACTCGCACCGCAGAAGGTGATCTCGCTGAGCGCCCTAATTTTACTAGGAGTTTTTATTCTGACTAGTTATCTGGCTGTGAATGTACCCTGGATGGGGGTGATACTGGGTAATGATCCACTGTGTGAGGGTTTGTGTGTTCTTGAAGTGGATCAACAAGGGCCTGCAGCAGGGATCATCAAGGCGGGTGATCGTCTCGTTGCACTTTCAGATAATGAGATATTATTGCAGTCAGAAGATCTCATCGAGGAACCTGATTCCTACGCCTTGTATAGTGATTATAATACCTTCATTGAACGACAAGATGAGCTCTATGCAGCCTTAGCGCAACCAACGTTGAGGCTAAAGCTAGATGGAGAACGGGTCGTGCAGATCTCTCCTTCGGCAAGTCGGCCGTTTGCAGCCCTTCCACTACTTTTCTGGTATCAGCTAGTTTGCGGCGCCATTGTCTTTCTTGCCGGAATGGGGGTTTTTGCTTTCCGTCCTCGAGAGCATGTGACAATCCTTTATGCCCTGACCGGTTTTGGCCTTATGTTGGCTTCGAGCACTGCGGCCATCTATAGCACCAGGGAGCTGGCAATGGATGGCGAGATGTTTTATTCGTTATCTCTCATCAATCAGTTTGGCACCCTCTTTTTTGTGGGGCCATTTGTCTCTCTTCTCTGGTATTACCCACAGCGTATTCACTCCTTTCCCTTTGGGCCAGTATTGATCAGTGCCTTTCTCTTTTGCTGGTTGTTGAACCTGTTTCAGGTGTTCGACTCTATTGATGTACCCATGCGCTATCCAATTTTTATAGGTCTATTGACGACATTTTCCTTAGCAGTTGTACAGTGGCACTTATCAAATCATCAGCCGCTACAAAGGGCCATTCTCAAATGGTTTTTACTCGCTTGGCTTGGTGGTGGTACCGTCTATACGGGATTACATATGGTGCCGCTGGTGTTGAATCGTGAAGCGATTCTTAGCCAGAGTCTGGGGTGGGGCGTTCTGGTTACTATCTACTTGGTGATTGCGTTAGGTATCACCCGCTTTCGTCTCTTCAATCTTGATCGCTGGGTTGTTACCGGATGGGTCTGGTTTTTGGGTGGTGGAGCGATAATTGCGTTCGATGCTGTACTAATATCTCTGCTCGATCTTAACAGTAACCTTGCCCTTGCGATTACCCTTGCTGCCGCCGGCTGGCTCTATTTTCCCGCGCGACAATATCTCTGGTTACATCTCTCTAAGAGTAGCAAACACAACGATTACCGTGAAATTTTACAGGGTCTATTGACCAACAAGATCTACAGAAACAGTGGCATCAGCTAATGCATCGGCTATTTTCACCATTGAATATTGAACCCATTAAACAGATGTCGGAACAGGTACAACTACACTCTGAGGGCGTCTCTCTTGCTATTCCCGGTTTTCGTGACATCAGCGGAGTGAGGCTCTCCTATGCTGATCATGGGAATCGTCTATTCAACACAGATGATCTGCGTCTTGCCAGTGCCGTCCACCAACTGTTTTGTCATATTCAAAAATTTCGTGATGCCTTTGCCGATGGGGTGCACGAGGAGCGTCGGCGTCTCGCAAGAGACCTGCATGATGATGTGGGGGCGCGACTTCTATCGTTAGTCTACTCGGCCACAAATGAACGCAATGAAGATCTGGCTCGAGAGACTCTGGGAGAGCTGCGAACTGTTATCCATGATCTGGAAATTAAAAGCTATTCGCTCGTCCTCATATTGTCAGAACTTCGTATGGAAACAGCAGAACGCTGCGAACATCATAACGTCATTTTAAAATGGCACCAGACGGATAAAATTGATGAGTATTTATTAGAGGCTCGACAGCATGCTAATCTGAAACGTATTTTACGTGAGACTGTAACTAACGCACTACGCCACAGTAGTGCTAGTAATCTGGAGATTGATGTGATGGTGGAGGATAGATGTCTCACTCTTAAAATTAGTAACGATAACGTCCATTTTGATGCGAACAGCCCTCATAAGCCAGGCCGTGGAATGCGCAATATTAGTTCACGTGTTGAAGAGCTTGGAGGAAGTGTCGAATGGTTAATGGATAAGGCCTCGCTACTTGGGGGATATACCGTCCGGATTTTAATACCACTTAAGGGAGAAATAACAACAGATGAATAGCGGTTATATTATCGAAGATCATTCATTGGCTCAGCAGTGGTTAGCGGATGCGCTAGAGGATGCTTTCCCAGGCATGAATATATCAGTTGCCGCCACGATTGAGGAAGCCAATATATTGCTCGACAGGAAATTTCCAGATATTGCATTGGTCGATCTAAATCTTCCTGATGGGTCAGGTATTGAGATAATTAGTCGTATTAACTTGGAGTCACCCAAAACGGCCACAATTGTTGCTACTATTTACGACGATGATGACCACCTTTTTCCAGCCTTGCGAGTCGGTGCCAGCGGATATATTTTAAAGGAACAGCGTAAGGAGGATATTAGTCGTCTATTACAGGGTATTGTTAATGGGGAACCACCTTTATCTCCCGCTATTTCACACCGACTGTTAAACTACTTCTCTTCAATGGATGCCCCCGTACAAGTGGTCAGAAATCATGGTTTAACAAAACGTGAGATAGAGGTCCTATCGGTAATTGCTCAGGGACATAGCCTCAATGAGGTCTCTTCTATTCTTGAGGTCTCAAGAAATACGACCGCTACCCATGTGAAAAATATCTATAGCAAATTAAATATTACTAGTAGAGCTGAAGCGGCACTTGCTGCATCGGCAATGGGCATTATCGATGTTTAAGCGGCCTATTGGTTAGATGGATTTTAAATTATCTCATCATTTTCCATTCCATAAAGGAATGACGGTCTATTTGATTTTTTAGCAGTAGCTAACTGACACCATTTTGGACT
>JAOTST010000160.1 GCA_029864785.1 Chromatiales bacterium
CCACCCCGCTCACTACCCAGAAGTGTTGTGTGATTTTTGCTGTTTATATGGTAGTAAGAAATATCATCATAAGGTCCATAGGGACTCTCTGTTTTGATAATGCATAGCTGCTCAAGCCGTCCGGTGATGGGAGTACACTCTAGCGGCAGATTCCTAGTTATCGGAATATGTGGCGTATTCAATTCTGCTAGCGCGTAGGATGGCAGAAGAGCAAGTGAAAATATTAAAGGAATCAGAGCCTTTTTGCGGCTATTTTGTTGATGTGTCTGGTTCATTGTTAATTATCACCTCGTTGGACTAACATTATCATTCAGTTTTTTCGATTATTACGGGAAAATTCCAGAAAAAATAACATATCGATAGACTTGAATATTTCGATGACGGCACAAATCTTAGTATATCGGTTTATTAAAGGCCTATATTTTAAACACATTGGAGGTAGGTTATAGTCGGTCAATTGATCAATAATCTCCCCTGCGGCGGTTTTATTGTGAACCCTGATAAATTGAGTAAATTAAAAAGGAAAAATTAGTTAGCAATGGAAAGTAAATTAAAAGTACTCATTATTGAGCCATCTAGGCTTTTTAGAGAGTTGCTCAAATCGTTGTTTGAGACAAAGGGATTAGATGTGGCAATGGTTGAATCAACTCAGGCTGGAATGGAGCTTCTCCATCAGCAGCAGTTTGATCTCATCTGTCTCTCTCATCAACTTGATGAGAAAGATGCGCTCGAATATTGCGATGAGATTCGTTCCATCCCAAAAATGATGCTTGTCCCCATCATTATGTTGATAGCAGACAGCAATAAGAGTGTCATCAATGATGCGCTCAGAGCAGGTTTGACAGATATTTTTGTAAAGTCAGATATAGAGCCGCTAGAAAGATTTATCGATGACCTTGTCAAACGAGAAATGTCCTATAGTAAGTTGAAGGGAAGGGTGCTCTATGCTGAAGATAGCCGATCAATTGCACAGCAGACCATTAGTTACCTTAATGAAATAGGCTTAGAGGTTGACCATTTCCTCTCAGGGGAGGAGACGATTGAGCAGTTCAAAAAGAGAGATTATGATCTGGTCATTACCGATATGATCCTACAGGGAGAGATGAATGGTTTAACCCTTGTCCGTAAGAAAAATGAAATTGATAAAGGGAGTATTCACATCCCAATACTTGCGGTAACGGGTATCGATGACAAGGCGCGCATGGTTGAGCTATTACGTAGTGGTGTTGATGACTATGTTATCAAACCAGTAATTATGGAAGAGCTATTGGCCAGGGTTAGACACCTGATCAGCATCAAACAGTTAAGCGACAAAGTGGAAGAGCAACGAGAAATTGTTGATCAATATGTCATCACCTCGACGACCGATCCATATGGCAACATCACGGCAGTTAGTAAGGCATTTTGTGACATCTCTGGTTTTAGTGAAAAAGATTTACTAGGGCGTTCGCATAATATTGTTCGTCATCCCGATATGCCTAAATCACTTTATGAAGATCTATGGTCAACCATAAAAGAGGGGCGAGTATGGCAAGGCGAAGTTAAAAATCGAAGCAAGGACGGAACGGACTACTGGGTGAAGGCCATCATCACGCCAAATATTAAAGAGGGCGAGATAACAGGATACACAGCGATCCGCCATGACATTACCGATAAAAAACGTGCAGAGCTGCTCTCGATCTCAGATGAGATGACCAAGCTCTACAATCGACGCCATTTCAATACAGTTTTCTCGCAGGAATTATCACGGGCACGGCGCAATAAGCAGACCCTATTTTTCACCATGATGGATGTCGATCACTTCAAGCAATATAACGACACTTATGGTCATCAGCTTGGCGATAATGTGCTCATTGAGATTGGCGCTACTTTGAATGGCGTGCTTGAAAGGGGTAGTGATTTTGCCTTTCGTCTTGGGGGGGAGGAGTTCGGAATCATCTTTTCTGATACCCCCGCTGAACATGCGGAAGGATTTATTGAATCTGTTCGTACTAAAATAGAGGGGCTCAATATTAAGCACGAAAATAACAGTGCTAGTGACTATGTGACCATCTCCATGGGAATGGTGATAATCTCTCCAGAGCAAGAACATGATGAAGATCAGCTCTATAAAGTTGCAGACGATGCACTCTATCAGGCCAAGGAAAATGGTAGGAATTGTCTAATCGTTGTTAACCATTAGTAACATCTGCGGCTACTAATCATAGCCACTAAAAATCTATCGGTTGAGATAATATGTCCTTCAAGGGCTCTGCCCCTTTAAGGCTAAAAAAACAGATTAAAATCTATTTTATGGGCAGAGTCAGGGCTACTCGCAATCCACCATCAGAACGATTTTCTGCCCTCGCGCTACCGCCATGTGCAATAAAAGTTCTCCCGGTAATTGCTAGCCCCAGACCATAACCACCGCTGTTGCGATCACGTGCTTCAGCAACGCGTGCAAAAGGTTCGAATAGTCTGTCAAGATCACTCTCTGGAACTCCCGGCCCCTGATCATCAATAGTGATCTGCACTGTTTCATTCAGACACTGTAGGTTGACCATAATATCGCTACCCCTAGGGGTATAGTGTAGGGCATTGCGTACCACGTTCTCGATGGCTGCGTGCAGTAATACCGGATCACCATCCACGTTGCTCTCATCACAGTGTTCGAGTATGACCTGACGCTCTAATGGCTCTCCTTCAAAATTTGCATCGGCAACAATGGTGCTTATTAGTTCGCACAAAGGAGTGGATTGCCATTCCATTTGCGATTGACCCGATTCAATCCGTGCCAGTGACAGCAAATCACTAACCAACTGCTCAAGCTCGTCAGCCTCCTTTCCGATTCGTGCCAGAGCTATCGCAGGATCTTCAGCACGTTCTGCCAGCTCTAGGGCGATACGCAGACGTGCCAGAGGTGAGCGTAACTCGTGTGAGACATCACTCACCAGTTGGCGCTGACTAGTCATCATCTCGCTAATCCGTTCAGCCATCAAATTAAAATCTTTCGCTAGAGCACTCACCTCATCACGCCCAGTTAAAGAGACCCGCGCGGAAAAATCACCCTCGGCGATCACCTGAGAAGCGCTACGCAGATGGCGGATCCGGCGGCTTAAAACTACGGCAAGGATAAAGCTGACCAAACCGATAATAAGTATTGCGATTAGCAGCATGCTGATCATGGGCATACGGTGCATCTGTCCTGGGTTGATCATCTTCACCAGATAGAGAGGGGGACTGACGTCGGGTACGGTAACGATCACTGCAACACGCCCAAATGGCAGTCGCTGTATGCCTGCATTAAGGCGGCCATGAGGCCACGGCTCATTGCGATCGTGACGACGGGGAAAAGGGCTGTGACCATCCTTATTTAACAGCAGAGGACGTTCTTGTCTGTTTTGTTGAAACAGCCAATGCATTGTGGCGCGTTGACCACCCTCGACCCAGAGTGATGTCACCACCTCGGCCTGAGCCTCTAAAATGGTCTGGGTACGATCAATTATTTCGCTGCCGGAGTAGCGCCCCAGCAGAAAGAAGCTAGAGGCCAGCAAGATGGCCGCCAGCCAAAATGATAGAAAGATGCGCTGGAACAGGCTCATTGATATAGCACCACATATTGGTAGCCGGCACCACGCACGGTCTGAATTCGTGCCGAGCCATCGGCCAGTGGGCCGAGTTTGCGTCTGATCTGTGCCATATGGGTCTCAATGCGTCGGTCGTAGGCCTGTAGTGAACGGCCAAGTCCATCGGTAGCCAACTGTTCGCGGCTCACAACATGTCCTGCCGACTTAACCAGCAGGGCGACTAGATTGAACTCGGCTCCGGTCAGGGTTACAGCATGACCATCTACCAATAATTGGCGCGCCTGTTCATTGAGTTGCAAGTCACCCACCTGGATAATGGGACTCTCCTCATCACTCGCGCCTCGTCGAATTAGAGCCCTGATGCGTGCCACCAATACGCGAGGACTAACCGGTTTAGCGACATAATCATCGGCACCCAGCTCTAGCCCAAGCACGGTATCGGTATCCTCACCGCGAGCGGTCAGCATCAAAACAGGCGTGCTGCTAATTGGGCGGATCGCCTTTAGCAGATCAAAACCATTCATCCCCGGTAACATCACATCTAGGATAATCGCATCCCATGGTTCATTAAAATGTGCCAATGCCTGAGTGCCATCATGCACTGCGATCACCTCGAATCCCTCGCTCACGAGGTATTCGCTCAACAGTTCACAAAGGGCGACATCATCATCGACGAGGAGGATACGCATTACAGCTTAATCTGGTTTGGGATTAGTATTGTTCATCGTTCTATTCTGGACGCAATCTAGCGTAATGCAAAGCGTCAAAAGAGACTCTTTGCACTTCTTTGCAAACCTTAACATCTCCTGACCCAACTTTGACGGGTGTTGGATTAAAGTCTCATCACCGTCAACGAACGGAAAAATTTTGACCGATAATCAGGAGAAATAGCATGAACAAAAAGACAAAAGCGATACTGCTTGGCAGCGCACTTCTTGCGGCAACAGGAACTGCACTCGCCTTTGGTGGCCCAGGTAACTGTGAACAGCGTGATGGCTCTAATGGATCTATGGGGATGATGGGACATATGGGTGGCGGT
>JAOTST010000161.1 GCA_029864785.1 Chromatiales bacterium
TTTTAACAATATCCGAATCGAGAACTAGCTTTTCATCGGTTCCAATGAATAATAGGTCTGGCGCCTGCGTATTGGAAAAGACAGCACCTTCAGGAAACTCTTCAAAAAATGCCTTAAAAAGAGCTTTTAAGGTGGCGCTATCCATTCGAGTGAGATTAATCCATTGAGTAAATACGCCTCCTTTCTCCAGGCGTGAGTGAACAATTTTGAAGAATTCTTTGCTAAACACATTTGTTGAACCTGCTCGCCATGGGTGTGAAGGCTGGGAGATAATGAGGTCGTATTTTTGTGAATCCATCAAAAGACTATTTCTGGCATCGTTAAACTCAAGTTTTATGCGGGGATCTTTTAATACAGATATACCCTCTTTTTTGAAACTAGCCATCGCCTCAACAATTGCAGGTTCTAGCTCCACAACTTTAATGAATGAGAGAGGAGTTGCCGCCAACACTTCGGTGGTCATGCCTCCACCATATCCCAAAACAAATGCGCGTTTTGCATTGGGTTTAAATATGTGGGGCAGAACGCCAAGAAGGACTTCACTTTTATTGGGGCGTTTGGGAGTGATCCGGGACTCCTGTAGGCCATTGTTTTCCAGAATAATATTTTTACCATCATAGGTGACTAGGCTAACTACACCCGTTTTACTCTCTTTTAGGTAGAGAAACTCAGGTTTTCCGCCTTGACGGTATGCCCCTTCACTGCACTCCATACAGAGAAGCATCTTTTTGTAATCAATACCGGGAGTCGTTGAGCCGATGAGTGCGGTTAATATAATGGTTATGGTCAGTAACAGGCGTATTTTAGTTTGATTTATCGCAGGCATTAACATAAGTGCGGTCGCTGCTGTTAATAGGGCGATTATTATCAACAGATGATCGGTGCCGTAGCTTGGAATTAACCAAAGTGCTGTGGCCACAGCACCGACAAGGCCCGCAATGGTGTTGATAGCATATCCCTCACCTACACGGCGGCTCAGAGAATTTAAGGAGCCACAGTAGCAGTGGATGCTTAACGGGAAGAGAGCGCCGAAGATCAGAGCGGTTGGATAGAGAACGAATAGGATGAGGCCGTATCGGATGATCGAAGTGTAACCCTCTTCTAATTTCATCATTTCGAAATAGTTATCAACATCGGGGATTATTCCTAATCCATAACGCGTTAAAAACATAGCGATAGTCAGTGCGGATAGGCCAAATGCCAGCCATTTCTGAATCGAACGGATACGCCACACCATTCGTTTAATTAACCAACTTCCTATGGCAATTCCACTGAGAAAGATGGCGAGTAGTAGGGCGAAGCTAGCGAAGGTTGATTCGGTATAGATGGCTAAATATTTTACCCAACCGATCTCAAGGGCTACCGAACTTAGTCCGGTAATCGCTAAAACGACGGCTCCTTTTGTGCTCCCTGGAGATTCATTGTGGTGTTGTGTATTTTTCAGGCGGGAGGGTATTTTTTCGTTTTGAGTTAAAAAATAGGCAGATAGGGCGATTAGAAAATTTATTGCGACAGCAGTATAGATGGCTCCATCCAGCCCTAGCCAGGGAATTAATATAAAGGCGCTGGCGAGTGCGCCAATGACGGCACCGGTAGTGTGCATGGCGTAGAGGAGGCCTAATTTAGGCCCCATCTCTTTTTGCTGAGAGATGATTGCAGCAGCAATTAAGGGGTAGGCAGCACCCAGTCCGGCTGCGGGCACTGCGAGAAGCAGTGTCGTGCTCATAAAACGAAACCACAATGCCCCCCCCAGATTAGGTAGAAGAGCCATAAAGTGATCAAGATTGAGTAGAACCGGCAGTAGTAGCAGCGCGCTGATACCAATGGTTGCCTCAACGATCGCAAAGGTTTTAAGCCCTCTCTGCCAGTGAGGCGGTATGCGTCCCGATAACCATGATCCTATCGCCATCCCAAGAAATATTGCGCCAATGACAACACCTACTGCGGCGCTAGTCGTGCCGATGCTCAGACCAAGGAGGCGTACCCACACGACTTGATAGGTGAGTGCTGAAAAGCCAGAAAAAAGAAGAAGAGTGAAGGCAATATTGTTCAAAATAGACCCCGGACAATAATTATTATCTCTGCCCTAATAGTAGTGAATAATGCCAGTATTAGAGAGAATTTATAGGCAACAGATTATCACTATTTTAGCCTCATATGTTAGTCAAACCTTTTGCTTATTAGCTCCCCATCTGGCAGAGGATCTGCTATTCTCTGACCAAGAGGAGGTTTTAACTTCCCATTAAAAAATTATTAAAGATCTTAATCACGCAATGACGTGATCGACACTATATATTATAAAAATTCAATCGATTTGAGGATGTCATATGGAACGGGAGATGCTATTGCTGTGGATAGCCGTGAGTACATATGTTTTAGCGGGGGTGATTGCTATCTTCGGGGCGGTCTTAGGTAAGCGACCAGAACGCACCGTTCTGACATTACTGGTACTCGGACTGTTTATACATGGTCTCTCTATATTAATGCGCTGGGATCGCCTTGATCATGGCCCCTACCTGACGATGTTCGAGATTCTCTCCAGTAACGTCTGGAGTCTTTTGTTTATCTACTCAATCGTCTATTGGCGTTATCAGTCAATTCGCCTCACTGCTGCGATAGTGCTGCCCATTATGTTTATCATGATGGGGTGGTTGATGCTCTCCAGCCCGGGAGAGGGACACCTTCCTCCTACCTATGATACAACCTGGCTGGTTATACACATTCTTTTTGGCAAAGTATTTCTTGGCTCAGTGCTGTTTTCTGTAGGGATGGCCGTAACCATTTTGCTCCGTTATTTCGATATAGGTACCGACAAGCTGTCACGCCTCCCTTCGGATGAAAGATTAGATGATCTGGCATATCGATTCATGGCGCTAGGAATTATCTTTGATACATTAATGCTGCTTGCTGGATCGATCTGGGCTCAGGATGCCTGGGGGCACTACTGGAACTGGGATCCGCTAGAGACATGGTCTTTTATTACATGGTTGACTCTAGCATTTGCACTACACTTGCGAGTTACTTATAAGCCGCTACCTGTACGTGGAGCCGTCATGATTATTGCGGTGTTCTTACTCGCCTTTCTTACATTTTTTGGTATTCCATTTGTAACTACAACCCCCCATCAGGGTGCTATTTAGATGGGTTACTTCATTAGATATACAAATGATAGATAACCAACGCACCTATAAATATTTTCGCTACTGGTGGTTGTTAGCGCTAGCGGCTATTGGTCTATCGGCACTATTAGCCATTTTATTGATATTGTCGCGGACTCCACTTCTACAGCAGTGGTTTGACCTAAATGCACTATTTCAAACGGCGTTGGTACTGCACGTTGATTATTCTGTTTTAATTTGGCTATTGGCTTTTGCGGCATCACTTTGGGCACTACAGATAAGGCAAGAGCGTCATGAGAATTCTCTTGTAGATTCAATTGCTTTTGGAATGTCGCTGTCCGGGGCAGTATTGCTTATTCTTACGCCACTGTGTGTTTCGGCTGTCCCTGTAATGAGCAATTATATTCCAGTGCTACAGCATCCTCTCTTTTTTACAGGGCTAACTGCTTTTGCGATAGGCCTGATGCTGGCTGCTCTAAGACTCATATTTTTATCACGACTAAATGATATGGGAAGTATCACGTTACGTGCATCGGCTATTGCATTTTTATTGGCTCTTTGGGTATTTGGAATTTCCATAGTGCAGTATAGAAATTCAGAAAATCCTGCACACCATTTTGAGCAAATGTTTTGGGGAGGGGGACATATGCTGCAATTTTCCTATATATTACTGTTGCAATATGGCTGGCTGAAATTGTCTAATATTTCAGAAAATAATAATAGGCTGTGGCTCTATGCTAGTTATCTGTTATTTATTCCTTCGATAGTGGGAGCGTTGATTCCTCTTTTTTACACCCCTGAGTCGGATAGTTATCGAGAACTATTTACCTTGTTGATGCGTTGGGGAATGTTGTTAATCCTTTTGCCTCTTATTTTGAATATTAATCATCTTGATCTTAAAAATAAAAACGTGCTGTTCGCGCTACTATTATTGTTGATTGGGATCGTTCTTGGTGCGCTGATACGAGCTGATAATGTAATGGTGACCGCTCATTATCACGCGACGAATGGGGCTATAACGCTTACTTTTATGGCTTTTGCTTATCAGTTGGTCGAAAAATTTAATGCGAGTTATATCTCATCAGTATGGAGTCTTATTCAGTTACGCCTCTACGCGGCGGCGATGCTGCTTTATGTTGGAGGGATGGCGTGGTCGGGTTTTCTAGATATCCCTCGAAAGAGTCCTGTGCATATTTATGGAGGGATGGAACAGGTTGCGATGGGACTTATGGGATTAGGTGGGCTAGTTGCAATTATTTCAACATTACTATTTTTTGGTATCTGCTTTGTGGCAACACGACATACTTTATTTTCAAATTTATCCAATGGTCAATGCAGAGAGAGTTAATGGGATTTAAGAAAAAAGATCTTCGCTTTACTGGCCTGATAATTACCGTGGTTATGGTTGCTGTAATTGGGGTTATGGTTGCGCTGTTTCCTAATCAGTC
>JAOTST010000162.1 GCA_029864785.1 Chromatiales bacterium
CGGTTTTTAGAGAGATCTTCCAGCTTTTTGGGAAGATAGTCGACGGCTCCAGCATCGAGGGCATCGAGGGTCAATTTAGCACCCGCTGTCGAGAAAGATGAGAAGATCAAGATTGGGATCTTCTTGAACGCCATAATCTTGCGGGTTGCCGAAATGCCATCCAAGCGAGGCATCTCAATATCCATAGTGATGATATCGGGGTTGAGAAGCTTTGCCTTTGCAACGGCATCTTCACCATCAACCGCTTCACCGATCACTTCAAGACGTGAGTCTTGAGAGAGCATATCTTTGACTCTACGCCTAAAGAAACTTGAGTCGTCAACAATAAGTACTTTGACCGCCATTAGTCGATCCTTAACATGTGAGAGTGACTCAAACTAAAAATGATAAGAACCGTTACGAGTAGGTCTTCAATACACCGGGGATATCAAGTATCAGAGCGATATCTCCATCACCGGTAATTGTCGCACCAGCCATACCTTGCGTGCCCTGAAGCAAGGCTCCCAAGGGTTTAATGACTACCTCTTCCTGCCCAACGAGGTGATCCACGACAAAGCCAACCATTTGTGTACCCACATGTACCACCACCACATGTCCTTTTTCTGGCAAGCCTTGTCCTCCGGCCTCCTGAGTCAACCATGATGACAGATAATGAAGCGGTAACGCCTTTTCACGAATCATCACCACACGCTGCCCATCAACGACATTGGTGGCCGTCAAGTCAAGGTGGAAGATCTCATTCACACTAACCAGTGGCAGCGCGAAAGATTGCCCCATCAACTTAATCACTAGTGTTGGCATAATTGCCAGCGTCAAAGGAACTTTGATGGAGAGTTTGGTTCCCTGTCCTTCGACCGAGTCGATATCAACAGTACCATTAAGTGAGGCGATTCGAGTCTTAACCACGTCCATACCCACGCCACGACCCGATATGTCAGAGATCTCCTCTTTGGTTGAGAATCCCGGAGCAAAGATCAGCATAAAACACTCTTTATCCGAGAGTCTGGCTGCAGCTTCCTCATCCATGACACCTTTATTTACTGCCACATTACGAAGAAGATCGGCATTCATTCCTGCACCATCGTCATCAATAGTGAGCAAGATGTGATCACCCTCTTGAGCTGCAGCCAATTTAACTGTGCCACGACGAGGTTTGCCTTTACTTTCGCGGACATCCGGCATCTCCACCCCGTGATCAACTGAATTTCGTACGAGGTGGACGAGTGGATCGGCTAGTGCTTCAACCAGATTTTTATCCAGATCAGTCTCTTCACCCGACATCTCAAGAACCACATCTTTCTTCAAGGTTCGAGCCAAATCGCGTACAACCCGAGGAAAACGCCCAAATACTTTCTTGATAGGCTGCATTCGGGTCTTCATGACTGAATTTTGTAGATCGCCAGTCACCACATCCAGATTGGCCACAGCCTTCTGGATCTCTTCTGAGCGATCTTCACCATCAGATTCATCAGAACTGGAGAGTACAGTGAGGCGATTGCGTACCAATACCAACTCACCCACCATATTCATAATGTCATCAAGGCGACTCGTGTCTACCCGAACTGTACTTTCAGCCTGAGGTGCAGATGACTCTGCTTTTTTTGCTGGCGCCTTTTTAGGTGGAGGTGGAGGTGGAGGTGCTGAAGCGGGTTTGCTAGGCTCAACAGGCTTAGGAACTTCAGGTTCAGGCTCTGGAGCAGGTGCTGCTGTGGGCTCAGCAGCAACCGCATTACCATCTGCTTGACTAAATTTTCCCTTTCCATGGATCTCATCAAGCAGCGCGTCAAATTCATCTTCCGTAATCTCATCACTGCCCGAGGCAGCGGCGGGAGAATGACTCGCAACAGATGGTGCAGACTCTTCAGTTGACTGTTCAACAGCACCAAACTTACCCTTGCCATGCAGTTCATCAAGCAGGGCATCAAACTCATCTTCGCTAATCACATCACTTTCGGGGGAAGCCGCTGATGGGACGGGCGCTGCGTTAGTGCCGCCGTCGGCACCCTTCTCATCCAAGGCATCTAGCAGCGACTCAAATTCTTGATCGGTAATATCACCCTCTGCTGGAACCGCCACAGCCTCTTCTGATACAGGCGCGTCCACAGCAACAGATTCCGACTCTTCATCATTTCCTGGGTGATTAATAGCACCGAGAGCGGCCAGCAGCTCATCGGGTGCATCCTCTGGCTCTATAAATTGTTTGATGTTATCAAACTGTTCATTGAGTACATCAAGTACCTGTAGGAAACGATCCATCATGGTACTGCTCAGTACCTTCTCACCATTACGAAGATAGTTAAAAATATCTTCCGAGAGATGACAAATATTAACCAGAGGCCCCAGATTCAGGAATCCAGCGCCACCTTTAATCGTGTGAAACCCTCTAAATATCGCATTAAGAAGTTCACTATCGTTAGGGTTCTGTTCAAGTTCTACCAACTGCTCATTGAGTAGCTCCAGAATCTCTACGGCTTCGACCAGGAAGTCCTGTAGAATCTCGTCATTACTATCTAATGCCATAAATCTACCTTTAGAAGCCTAAACTTGAAAGGAGGTCATCAACCTCATCCTGTCCTGAAACCATTGCAGCCTCATCGTCGACCCCAGGAACCATCGGGCCTTGAGATTCAATGTCTCGTTCTTTCTCTGCTGGCCCATCACTTTTCTCACTGAGAATATGCTGACCTGAAAGACGAATCAAATTAACTAGGCTTGATTCAACATCATCAACCAGAGTAATTACTCTTCCAATAATTTGCCCTGTCAAATCTTGAAAATCCTGAGCCATCGTAATCTCATTCAGGTTTGCTTCAAGAGCGGGGACATCTTCATCCAACCCATCGAAAAATTTGCCCATCTCCTTGTGCAAAACCCGAAATTCATCCAGATTCAATTCACGATTAGAAAAGCGTCCCCATTGCTCTTTAAGCGCACTATTACGCTCTTTAATCGAGTGACAAATCGGCATGGCCGATTCAGTTGCTGTCAGGCTACGGTCTGCCGATTGGGCGGTCATCGTCAAAACGTAGTTAAGACGCTCTCTAGCATCGGGAAAATCCTCTTCGGCGATATTAGTGATTCGAGAATCGATACGAAAGTTCTGCAACGCCTCATGAAATTCACGCGTCAGTTTGCCCAAGTCCTGAAAAAGACTATCTTCTCTCCAACGGGTAATCTCATCTAAGATTTTTTCAGCCGACTCAGTCTGACCTTGCTCTATTTTTTTCGCAAGCTCATTCAGCTGTTCGCCATACTTATCTGCAGACTCTATTTTTTCTTGTTCCATCTACTGCTCTCAGGTAACGGGGTTGAATCGATCAACCTGCGGCCATTCTTTCGAAGATCTTGTCGAGCTTCTCTTTTAAGGTTCCAGCGGTAAACGGCTTAACGATATAGCCATTCACCCCTGCCTGTGCAGCAGCAACGATCTGTTCCTTTTTCTGCTCAGCCGTAACCATGAGAACGGGAAGTTTTGCTAGACTAGGATCGGCTCGCACAGCCTTCAAGAGGTCAATACCCTCCATACCCGGCATATTCCAGTCGGTAACCAATAGTTCGTAGTCACCATCTTTTAACATCGGTAGTGCCGTATTGCCGTCGTCGGCTTCATGGGTATTGGTAAAGCCCAGTTCCCGCAACAGATTTTTGATGATTCTTCGCATGGTTGAAAAATCATCAACGACCAGTATTTTCATGTTTGGTTCGCCTAGTGCCACTTTCTATCCTCGCTCTACTGTCTAAGGGCTGACTGATATTTAAATTTCATCTTATCAACTTACCGACTATCCGTCTGTCCCATCAAATAATCAGATTATATGAAGGGAGATTATACATAGTTGCTCCCTCAATTCCTCTTAATTATCTATTATTTACTGAATTCTGATTTTGTCTACTGAAACGGCTAACATTCAATGACACACTGTGTTGTTTCTACGTATCTCATTCAAGCGGATTGGTTCCTACCAACCGCTCAACAAAGAATTCGAGACTGCCATTCCCCACTTTGGGGATAGGCCACTTATCAGCGCGCTGAGCGATTAATTTAAACGCCTCACTAGCCGGCGCCCGAGGAAACATATCAACAATCGGACGCTGCTTTTGAATTGCCTTACGCAAGAAAGTGTCATAGGGCACCATACCGACGAAATCGAGGATAACCTCATCAAGGAAGCGATCGGTCACAGCCACCAATTTATTAAAAAGTCCTTTACCCTCTTTGATTGAATGAGCCATGTTGGCAACCACACGGAAACGACGAATTCCATGTTCACTATTAAGAAGTTTAATCAAGGCGTAAGCATCTGTAATTGATGCCGGTTCATCGCAAACCACAATAACCACTTCATGTGCCGCTTTGGTAAAATTGATGACACTACTATCAATACCTGCCGCAGTATCAACAATCAGCACATCAACATCTGTACTCAATTCACTAAAGGCGCGAATCAATCCGGCATGCTCTGCAGGAGAGAGCGCAGCCATACGTTGCACACCTGAAGAGGCGGGGATCACTTTTACGCCACCGGGGGCATCAACGATGATCTCTTCCAGAGTTGCCTC
>JAOTST010000163.1 GCA_029864785.1 Chromatiales bacterium
GTAACTACTAGAGGATTTACCGATGGAAAATAGAGCAATTCAGGTCGTACCCTTTCCAAGCAAACAGCAGGAACGTACATCTACAGCAAAGCGCCACCCAGATACCATATCTCTGGCACTGGAACTGCAGACCACCTTGGATCTTGAGGCACAGCTAAACATTCTGTTTACTGAGATAGCCCACTACATTCAGCTTGATGGAGCATCCTACGTTCATAATGAACTTCAGGTTAACCTACGCATTAAGGATGTTGCTCGCCACAGTTGCAGCTACAACCTTGAGCTCCTAGGGAGTGAACTCGGTACACTGGAGTTCAGCCGAGGCATTCGTTTTAGCGAAGCGGACTTAGAGATTATCGAGTACCTTCTTTCAGCGGCACTCTATCCTCTTAATAATGCCATCAACTATCATAAGGCGCTTAAATTAGCCCAGCGTGATCCGCTGACCGGCATTGCTAACCGCCTATCTATGGATGAGACCATACAGCGTGAAATCAACCGCGCTCAACGTTACAAACTCCCCCTCTCCATGCTGATGATCGACCTAGATCACTTTAAAGCCGTCAATGATAACTACGGCCACAGCACCGGCGACAAGGTTATCCAGGAGGCGGCACTAAAGATTCAAGAAGCCCTGCGCCTCTCCGATCATGCATTTCGCTTTGGTGGTGAAGAGTTTGCTGTTCTACTGACCGATACCAATTTAGAAGACGCCCAGATAGTTGCCGAGCGTATTCGCGAAAATATTGCCAACACTAACGTTAGCAACAACGAATTTAATATCAAATTTACCGTCAGTATTGGTGTTACAGAACTCAAAGAAGGTGATTCTCAGCAGAACTTTTTTAACCATGCCGATGATGCGCTCTACCTTGCAAAGTCTGAAGGGCGTAACTGCATTTCTGCATGGAAAGAGAGCTATAGAGACTAATCACTCACTAGTGAAGTGACGACACTTTTTTATCACAGGACAGAGATCACAATCTGCTTTTTTGCGACAATGTGCCTTGGCGTGCATCACGATTAGGGCATGATAGTGACGATAGATCTCAACACGTTCCACCTCACTCACATCCGTTTGATAGTGGTTTTCAAACCATAATCTTAAAGCCTCATAGCCCTCATCTCCGGCGATCATTCCCAAGCGCGAGAAGATTCGCCGGGTATAAGCGTCGATTACAAAGACCGGACGATTAAAGGCATAAAGCAAAATGTCATCCGCTGTCTCCGGCCCCACGCCATTGACCGACAGCAACTCTGTACGCAGTATCGCGGTATCAAGTTCGCTCAACTCTTTTTGCTCTCCCTGCCCCCGATACCAATCACAATAGTTACGCAATCGTTTCGCCTTAATATTGAAATAACCGGAAGGTTTTAACTGCGCTGCCAGCTCACCGATATCGCCCTTAAGAATCGCATCAGGCGTCAACATCTTGGACTGCTTCAGATTGGCAATCGCCTTCTCTACATTCTGCCATGCTGTATTTTGAGTCAATATTGCCCCAACCATTACCTCAAAGGGGCTATCAGCTGGCCACCACTGTGGTTCACCGTAATATGTAAAGAGCTTCTTATAGATGGTGTGTATGGTTGTCATGCAATCTAAGGCTCCGAAACAGTCGGTCACACTGGATGATGCAGTACTACCGATATTTTAAAACCCATCGCTATCTATTTTTTGTTTCCCAGAACTGATCGGCAATCGTGGTCAATTCACTAGATAATTGAGCAACCTTCGAAGAGACCATATCGCTTACTTGAGAATTACTAAGGTTATCCTGAGCAACATCTCTTATAGTCATAATGCTCTGATTCACACTCTCAGTCACCGTGCTCTGTTCATTCACCGAAACAGAAATTTGCGTACTCATATCGTGAATAGATGAAACCGAATTAGAGATAGAATCAAGTGCGTTAGCCGCACTCTGCGCATGCTCTACACTCTTTTCAGCACTCTCTTTACTCTTCTCCATCACATTAACTGACGCTCGTGCTCCATTTTGCAACTTATCGATCATCTCCTGAATTTCACTGGTGGCGCCATCCGTCTGGCTAGCCAATGTTCTTACCTCATCGGCAACAACCGCAAAACCGCGTCCAGCCTCACCGGCTCGCGCCGCCTCTATCGCGGCATTAAGCGCCAGAAGATTCGTTTGCGCTGAGATCCCCTTAATCGTATCCAAAATACCAGAGATATTATTACTATCCTCTTCGAGTGATTTGATAGAACTACTGGCATTAATTACCTCAGAGGCAAGCCCCTGAATCATCTGCTGCGTTTCAAGAACAACCGTCTTCCCCTCTTGAACACTGGTGTAGGCAGACTCCGCAGCTTCAGCCGTGTGCCGACTATGATCAGCAACCCCGCTAATACTCGCCGTCATCTGATTGATGGCCGTCGCAACAGAGTCAGTTTCGGTATAGAGTCGCATCGTCCCACCAGACATATTGTTAGTTGCTTCCGACAACTCACCGCTCATTTTTGATAACCCCTCTGCAGACCATTTCATTCTGCCTGCAATACTCCCCCCCTCAGTCTCCAGCATCCCCATCGCAAAATCGAGCAAACCGATCTCATCACTACGACCCGTGTAGACATGCTGCCCTACCGGATTATTGACGATCGTCTTGGCGTGCTTAACGAGAGCTATATAGGGCTTGAATAGAACCATAATCGCCCCGCCCATCAGGGAGGTCACCAACAATATGGTCACCACAGCGGCAACCAGTGAAATTTCGGTCACTAACGATGCCACAGTTAATCCTAAAATAGTGACCGCCAAAGAGGCCATCAGCATTTTTACCGGAAGGCTAAATGAGTGGCGCGTCAGAAACTTAGGCACAATTCCATCATTGAGCTTGCTGTAGAGCGATTCGGCACGTGCCAACACCTCAGGCTTTGGCTTAGTACGTACAGATTGATACTCATAGGGTTCACCATCCGCACACATGGGGGTCACATAGGCATCCACCCAGTAGTGGTCACCATTTTTGGCTCGATTTTTTACAACACCGCGCCATGGGTTACCATTTTTTATCGTTGTCCAGAGCTGTTCAAAGGCGGCAGGAGGAACATCGGGATGACGCACCATATTATGGCTTTTCCCTAAAAGATCATCTTCTGAATATCCCGAAACTTCCGAAAAATTATCATTAATACTCGTCACAATTCCTTTCAGATCTGTGGTCGAGAGAATATTAATATTATCCGCAAAATCGATGTTGTTATTGGTAACTGGAAGATTCTTCTTCATTAAATTTTTTCCATCTATCTATTTATTAGTATTTGTTGCAGAGCGTTATACTGCACATCCATCGCATCCACAACAAAACCATATTATATATAGTGGAAATAGAGCGACTAAATGATATAAGTCAATTATCTCGGCACCATAGTGTATTAATTTCATCCACTCCTAACCTTCCCGGAGTCGGAGTCGTCGCCTGTTCAACCTTAAGAACAATAGTGCTCACTGAAATATTGAGAGGCTCCATATCTTTCCCCACCCTCACGACTCCGACCCCGGGCTACCATCATGCCGCCATAGCGTATTAATCCCCCCTCTAATCTTTTAACTCACCCATTAAATCGACGAACTGCGACGTATCACACGATTTAATCCTACTCAATCACTCACAATTCATTACAATAACGCTATTGTTTTTTTACAGGAAAAGAAGATGAATTTGAACTTTCTCAAATCGATGGTTTCGGGTTTTATTACAACCATTTTATTAATCGGTTTTACAACCAGTGCCGTATCAGCGACCAACACCTCTGTTGAGGTGCGCAAAGAGGTAGAGCGACTACTTAATGATGAAACATTCATGGCGCCCATTATTGAGCGAGGCATTAATAGTTTTATTTTAAAGCAGCAAGCAAAAGTGGAATCCGACAAACAGCAGGCTCAAGCTAAAAAAATGAGAAACCTGCGCCCGGTATCCGCCGATACTGATCACATCTATGGAAATCCAAAAGCGCCCATCACGCTCGTTGAGTACTCCGATTTTGAGTGCCCCTACTGCAAGCGATTTCACTTCTCAGCCAAAGAGTTTGTTGATAATAGTGATGGAAAAGTCAACTGGGTCTATCGCCACTTTCCCCTCTCATTCCACAACCCGGGTGCACAAAAAGAGGCCGAAGCATCGGAGTGCGCAGCCAAACAGGGCGGTAACGACTCGTTTTGGAAATATACTAATCTTATCTACATGCGCACCAAATCCGGTGGCAAAGGGTTTCCTGTAACTCAACTCACTAAATTGGCAGAAGAGATTGGTCTAAATAAAAAGAGTTTTGAAAAGTGCCTCAATAGCGGCAGCATGGCAAAACGTGTTGGTGACGACTTTGCCAACGGCAGTGCAGCAGGAATTACCGGCACACCCGGAAATATTCTCGTTAACAATAAAACAGGTCGTTCAATATTCCTAAATGGTGCGGTTCCGCTTCAAAAACTCAATGCGGCGCTGAAACAGCTATCTAAATAGCCTCAAACGAAGTCGATACAAAAAAGCCTGCCTCTTCTAGAGGTGGGCTTTTTTATTACACCATCAACTTCACC
>JAOTST010000164.1 GCA_029864785.1 Chromatiales bacterium
AATCTCCATGTCAACCTACTGATTGACCCGAGTGTTCCAGAACAACTTGCTGCGGCCGAGAAGGCTCTGGATGAACTCTTTAGATTAACCCTAGAGCTCAACGGTACCCTCTCGGGTGAGCATGGTATAGGAAGAGTTAAGAAAAATGATGTCGCAAGGGAGATAGACCCCGTTGCGCTAGGACTGATGCATGCCATTAAGAGACAGTTTGATCCTAATCACATACTCAATCCATCCACTACGCTACCAGAGGGATCGGCGCTTTTAAAAAACTGATGGGTTATTTAACGACGTGCAGCTTGGGGCGTTTTGATTTAATCGAATCGAGCTTTTCAGGTGATGGGGACGGATCATCATCACCACCATCTTCCTCACCAAAGACCATTCCCTTGCCATTCTCCCGTGCGTAGATCGCCAACACCGCCTGAACAGGGGCATGCACCTGCATCGGCTTTCCGCTAAAACGGGCATCAAGCTCAACGGCCTCATCACCCAGCGTAAGATTTTCAACCGCACCCAAACTGATATTGAGCACAATCTTTCCCTTCTCAACATACTCCAGCGGCACCACGACATTCTCATACTCTGCATCAACCAGAATATACGGTGTCATGTCATTGTCCGAAATCCACTCATAGAGGGCACGGATCAGATAGGGACGACTGGAGGTCATGATGAACGAAGAGCTAGACTCGCATCTCCTGCTCGAGCTCTGTAAGACTCCCCTGGAATGCCTCACGTGCGAAGATTTTATCTGCATACGCTGATAATGCCGCTGCCTGTTTTGGCAACGTGATTCCAATCTCGTCAAGTCGCCACAACAGTGGTGCCAGACTGCAATCGATCAACGAAAAATCCTCACTCATAAAATATGGCAGTTGCTCAAATGCTGGACTGATCGCAGTCAGATTATCAGTAAGCTCTTTACGCGCCTTCTCTGCCTGTTTAGCCGTTCCGTTCATGATTAAATTGAGATGACTATAGAGATCAACTTCAATGCGATAGAGCATTAGACGATTGGTTGCACGAGAAACTGGGTCAACCGGCATCAATGGTGGATGGGGAAATCGCTCATCAATATACTCCATAATGACCTGCGAACCATAGAGCACCAAATCGCGATCAATCAAGGTTGGCAGTGAGTTGTATGGATTAAGCTCAATAAGATCTTCATTGCGCTCACCTGGAGCGACACTCACCATTTCGGCATTAACGCCCTTCTCCGCCATCACTAAGCGGATTCGGTGACTATAGATATCGGTATCACCGGTAAAGAGCAACATCATTGAACGGCGGTTAGCAGCAACACCCATTTAGAACAATCTCCTGAATTATAGAATGACGGAGGGGGGCATATGCCCCCCTCTCTGATGAGTATCCGCATGGGACATTCATGGCAACTCAGCTATTGTATCACAGCAGTCAAGTCACCTTTTTGGAACCACTACTTAGTGAATATCTTTCCAGTACTCTTTCTTCATCATGTAAGCGATAACAAAGAAAACGCCAAGGAACAGCAGTACCCAAAAACCCATCTGTTTGCGTTTTAGTTGTGCAGGCTCACCAACATAGACCAGGAAGTTGGTTAGATCACGAGTAATCTCTTCATACTCCACAGAAACAGGGGGCTCAAAACCTGTAATGACCTTGGTTTCATGACCGCCATGATTCTCAGTTTTAAAAACAGGCTTTTTCAGGCCACCCTCTAGATCAACTAGCACGTGGGGCATTCCAACATCAGGAAACACCGTATTATTCACGCCAAAGGGACGTTTTTCATCAGCATAAAAGCTATTGAAATAGGTGAAAAGCCAGTCCGCTCCACGAGCACGAGCGATAACCGAAAGGTCAGGTGGAGATTTACCAAACCATTTTTTAGCTTCGCCAGCAGGCATCGCAGCGGTCATCGTATCCCCCACTTTATCACTCGCAAACATCAAATTCGCAGCGACCTGCTTGTCAGTCAATCCCAGATCTGCTCCCATGCGGTTGTAGCGCTGAAAGGCTGCTGAGTGACAGCTAAGACAATAATTCATAAATGTCTTAGCACCACGTTGAAGCGAAGCTTGATCACTAATATCAACATTCGCTTTTTCAAGATGAACACCACCGCCGGATGCTTGTGACAGCATCGGTAGTAATACCATAACAGAGGCAATAATCAGTTTTCTCATTTTGTAATCCTCTCTGGAACCGACTTGGTCTTATCAATTTTGCTATACCAAGGCATCAGGATGAAGAAGGCGAAATAGAGCGCAGTAAAGATCTGCGCAGCCAATGTCTTGCCAGGGCTAACGGGCTGCATACCTAACCATCCCAATACAATAAATGAGATAGCAAATATAAAGATCGCAATCTTAAACAACGGTCCCTTATAACGAATTGACTTCACCGGACTGCGATCAAGCCATGGTAATACAAAGAAGACCGCAATGGCTCCAAACATAGCTAATACACCAGGGAACTGAGACCCAAACATAGGGGGAATAGCTCGCAAAATTGCATAAAATGGCGTGAAATACCAAACAGGCGCGATATGCGCAGGGGTCACCATCGGGTTAGCCGGTACAAAGTTGGGTGCCTCTATAAAGTAACCACCCATCTCTGGTGCGAAGAATAGAACCGCAGCAAACACAAAGGCAAAACCAATAAAGGCAACGAGATCTTTCACGACAATATAGGGGAAGAAAGCGATGCCATCTTTAGGAATACCATTCTCATCTTTATTCTTCTTAATTTCGATTCCTTCAGGGTTATTGGAACCCACAAAATGAAGCGCAACCAGATGAACGAAGACCAGTGCCGCTAAAACAAATGGCAACAGGAAGTGGAATGCAAAGAAGCGGTTGAGTGTGACATCCGAGATAACAAAATCGCCACGAACCCAGACCGAAAGGTCATCGCCCACAAACGGCACTGCACCAAACAGATTCACAATTACCTGAGCACCCCAGAATGACATCTGCCCCCAAGGAAGCAAATAGCCAAAAAATGCTGTGGCCATCATCGCCAGATAGATCACGACACCAATAATCCACAACAGTTCACGAGGACGCTGGTATGAACCGTAAAGTAGACCACGGAACATATGCAGATAAATTACGATGAAAAAGAATGAAGCGCCTGTTGAATGCATATAGCGCAACAACCACCCCATATCCACATCGCGCATGATGTACTCAACCGAAGCAAATGCAAGATCAGCATCTGGCTTGTAGTTCATTGCTAGCCAAACACCCGTAAGGATCTGATTAACCAGTACCAGCGTGGCAATAAAACCAAAGAAGTAGAGGAAGTTAAAGTTCTTTGGTGCATAGTATTTTGAAATATGTTTTTCCCATGTCTCTGTTGCAGGGAAACGTTCATCAATCCAACCTAGAAAGTTTTTTAACATTATGCTGCTCCTTTATCTGCGCCAATGAGGATAAGGCTGTCAGTGAGGAACATATAAGGAGGAACCTCAAGATTCTTTGGTGCAGGAACACCAGAATAGACACGACCGGCAAGGTCAAATTTAGAACCGTGGCAGGGACAGAAGAAGCCCCCCTTCCAATCGTCTCCACCCAGATCTGCCGCACCAATATCCGGGCGGTAGGTTGGAGAGCAACCGAGATGTGTGCAGATACCGACAAGAACTGAGTACTCTTCCTTAATGGAACGAGTTACATTTTTCGCATATTCAGGCTGCTGCGGCATTTCAGAACTCGGATCAGTGAGCAGGCCATCCAGAGAAGAAAGATCAGTAACATTCTCCTCAGTTCGACGAACAATCCAGACGGGCTTTCCACGCCATCCGACCGTTAACATCTGTCCTGGCTCAAGCTTACTTATATCTGCTTCAACAGGTGCACCAGCTGCCTGTGCACGAGCACTGGGGTTCATCGACAATACAAAAGGAGTCACAACATAACCTGCACCCACTGCGCCTACGGCCACCGTGGTTGCTGTCAGGAAGCGTCTGCGCCCCTTATCTACGCCTTCATTACTCATTCGGTCTCTCCAAAAGGTCGGGAGCTCACATTTGACGCGAGTCCCCAGAAAAACAACTACCTACACACGCAGGCCAAAATCCTTACTAGAATCATCAGAAATGTAGCAAACTCAGAGGATACTAATCCTTACAAAAACTGGGGCGCTATTCTCGTCGAAATCACCTCTTCAGGTCAAGTTTAGATAGGTTGTTTCTGACAAATTTTATCCCTCAAATATGCTTGTTATGATATTTCTCTCCGGAAAAAGTGGAAAGTCTTAATTTCACTAGCCACTTTTTGTCTCGACCACATTCAAAGATCATGACAAAATCATAAGTCCTCAATCGAGCATCTGTTAACCTTAAAAATCACCATTTCCCGAAAAATTTAGACTAATTCATGAAAAAAAGAGAGAAACGACAGGGCGTCACCCTTGTTCACACCGGCGAAGGAAAGGGTAAATCGTCCAGCGCTTTTGGTATGGCCTTCCGCG
>JAOTST010000165.1 GCA_029864785.1 Chromatiales bacterium
CACCAAATAAATGACCAGAGAGGGGGGGTTTACAAACATGCCAGCGCTGGGGCCAACGAGGATTGCACCAATCATAACCGACAAACCGGCTAATAATCCTACTAGCGTTGCTAAATCCACAAAAATTCTCTCCTAGATAATTCGTATGTGATTTCGTAATGAAATCTAATATCCCTATTCTATATTAAACAGCGGCTAGAGCAATACGCGTTCAATCCCACCTTTTTTGGCCTTTTCAACAAAATCCTGCTGCCAGTCTGAGCCAAACTGCTCTCGGGCGAGGGCGACTACCGGATAGATAGGGGTAATGTTCACATCTTCGCGGTAACGTGACAGCCCCTGCTGACAGGCAGGACAGGTGGTATAGATGGTCTCTGTCTCGATATTCTGCATAGACTGTTCGAGCTCTTCCTGTTTACGGAAGCGAACCTGTGTCGAGATATCGGGACGTGAGACGGCAAATGTTCCCGCCTCGCCGCAGCAGCGATCAGATTGAATAATCTCTTTGCCAGTGATACCGCTAATCAGATCTACAGCATTCTCGCCCTTAATCGGTGAGTGGCAGGGGTCATGATAGAGTGCCTGTGTCTCATTGGAGGATGAGAGTTTTAGACCCCTTTGAGCAATAAATTGATGAATGTCGATTACCTGACAGTCGGGGAAGATGCGATCCAGTTGGTAGAGCAGGAGTTGATCGAGACAGGTGCCGCAGGAGACCACGACCGTTTTAATGTCGAGATAGTTCAGGGTATTGGCGATACGATGGAACAGCACCTGATTTTCGGTGGTGATCTGTTTCGCCTTTTCGCCATCACCCACCCCATTCTGAGGATAACCACAACAGAGATAACTGGGCGGAATGACCGTCTGCACACCTTGATCAAAGAGGATAGACAGGGTTGCCATCCCAATCTCGCCAAACAGGCGTTCAGAGCCGCAGCCTGGGAAGTAGAAGACCGCCTCAGAGTCATCGTTGGCCTTATCGCTATCGCGCAGAATGGGCACCACTTTGGTGTCCTCTAGTCCCAAGAGTCCTCGCATCGTCTTGCTAGGCAACCCCTTGGGAAGAGGTTTGCGCAGCATCTCGATGACCTGCTCTTTAATCACCACATTTCCGTTTGTCGACTTTGGCTGATGGTTGCGGATCACGCCTAGCCACTTGGCGAGGGTATGGCCTAAACGCTGGGCACGATAACCCCACTCGATAACGCCTTTGCGTAGTATTTTAACGCTGCGAGGATCGGTGGCGTTGAGATAGCCCATCGCCAGCTTCGTTGCGACTGCGGTGCGCTTCTCTCCCTTTTTGCGTAATAGTTTGCGCATCTGTACCGAGACATCACCAAAATCGATATTGACCGGGCATGGTGCCAGACACTTGTGGCAGATGGTGCAGTGATCGGCCACATTATTCATCTCATCAAAGTGGTGAACCGAGATGCCTCGGCGAGTCTGCTCTTCATAGAGAAATGCTTCCATGAGCAGGCCGGTAGCGAGAATTTTATTGCGTGGTGAGTAGAGAAGATTGGCGCGTGGGACATGGGTTGTACAGACCGGTTTGCACTTACCACAGCGCAGACAATCCTTGATTGAATCGTTGAGTGAGTCGAGATCGCTCGCCTCAAGAATAATCGCCTCCTGCTGGAGTAGACGCAGCGAAGGAGTGTAAGCGTCATCCAATCCAGAGGTCGACATCAATTTGCCGCGATTAAAGATATTGTCTGGATCAACCTGCTCTTTGTATTGGCGGAATGTTTCAATAATACGCTTATCAAGAAAAGCGATCTTGGTGATGCCGATACCGTGCTCTCCAGAGATAACACCACCCAGGGTAATGGCCAGCGCCATCACCTGTTCAACGATTCCTTCGGCCTGTTGCAGCATGTTGTAGTCGTTGGAGTGGACGGGAATATTTGTGTGTACATTCCCGTCGCCAGCATGCATATGGGTGGCGACAAACAGGCGCGAATTGCGTCGTTCGGCATGAATGGTATCGAGTCTCTCGTGGATAGTCTGTAGATCTCGGCCAGAGAAGATCTCTTTTATAGGGCGCTCAATCGCCCTCCTGTAGGAGATGCGAATATGTTGTTGCTGAATGTGTTCAAGGAGTGTCTGTTCGAGATCAAGACCATCTAGCGGGGTGCTTGTTATCAGCTCAGTCACCTCGGCAAGTGGTCTGTCGAGATGGTCCAAAATTTTCTGCCAGCGCTCAGCAACACTATCCAGATGCTTTAAAGCGGCTTGCTGCTTGGCGACAAATATCTCTCGGGACTCGGCATTTTGAGCATATTCCCCCTGTTCTGATGTATAGAGATCGCTCTGTGACAGGTAGTCACGCGAGGCGGCAATGATCGACAGTTTATTTTTTGTTGAGTGCTCTATATTGATACGCTCAATCCCATCGCTGTACTCAGCGAGTCGATCGGTCGGGATCACCACATCTTCATTGATCTTGAAGGCGTTGGTGTGGCTGGCAATGGCTGCCGTACGACTCCGGTCAAGCCAGAATTGTTTGCGAGCCTCGGGACTTACCGCAATAAATCCTTCACCGCCACGCTGGTTTGCCGCGTGAACAATTTGCGAGGCAATTTCAGCCACTTGATTACTATTATCGCCACTGATGTCGGCGATAAGAATCATCTTGGGGTATTCGACACGGGGTGATTTGGGCGCGTAACCGACAGCCTTTACATAGCGCTCATCAAGGTGCTCAAGTCCCGCGAGCAAGATACCTTTTGAGTTATCCACCAGCTCTTTAGTCTCAACAATTGCTGGCACGGCATCATGTAGCGATCCGTAAAACTCCAGGCAGACGGTACGAATATGTTCGGGCGCTTTATGCAGAATAAAGCGTGCCGAGGTGATGATGCCATCGCAGCCCTCCTTCTGAACACCGGGGAGTCCTCCCAGAAATTTATTGGTGACATCCTTACCCAGCCCACTCTTACGTAGCTCAGAGCCGGCTATTTTAAGAATTTCGGGCTCACTTGAGAGGGTATCGAAGTAGTCGGAGTAGCGGCTGATGCGAAACTCGACCTCTTCAACAATGTGAATTTTGCCCAGATTGTGTGCTAGTCGTTCCACCTCTAGCCATTCACCGTTAGGGGTAACCATTCGCCAACTAACGAGGTTATCGAGCGTTGTGCCCCAAGCCACCGCCTTTTTGCCTCCGGCATTCATGGCGATATTTCCGCCGATACAGGAGGCATCCTGTGAGGTGGGATCGACCGCAAATATATGTGCGGACCGTTCGGCGGCCTCTGATACCCGACGGGTGACAACACCCGCACCGACAGGAATGGTCGTGACCGCATGCGATAGACCTGGCAGAACAATCTGCTCGACGGCTCCTACAGCATCCAGTTTTTCAGTGTTGATAACCACCGCATCAGGGGTGAGCGGTACGGCACCGCCAGTATAGCCGGTGCCACCACCACGAGGGATGATCGTGAGCCCCAACTCAATAATGGCCTTAACCAGCGGCTGGATCTCAGCTTCAGAGTCGGGGTTAATCACCACAAAGGGATACTCAACGCGCCAGTCAGAGGCATCGGTGACGTGAGAGACGCGAGCCAGCCCATCAAACTGAATATTACAGGCTGCAGTAATACGACCCAGACGTCTCTTTACCCGTTTACGCTGCTCCTTGACCGACAGGATCCATGTTTCAAACTGGTTGACCGCTTGGCGACCCGCATCGGCTAAGGCGATGGCATCACCATTCCCTTCGGCGCGTTGAACAATCTGATCGAGTCGATGGTGCAGTGCATGAGCAAGTGACTGCCAGCGCTTAGCATGTTCGATGAGGTCATCTTGAATGAAGGGGTTACGCTGAATCGCCCACATATCGCCCAACACCTCAAACAGCATACGTGCCGAGCGGCCAGTGACGCGTTCATCGCGCAGACGGTTGAGGATCTCCCATGATGGCTCCCCCAAAAAGCGAATTACAATCTCTCGATCAGAGAAGGAGGTGTAGTTATAGGGGATCTCGCGAATGCGAGCTGTTCTGTTCATGATTAGAAGGGCGAGTTAAAAGCTATAGCGAAAACCGAGACCGAAGGCCTTTTCGCTCTGGCTACCATCTGATGGAGCGGAGCTTACACGGTAGCCAGCGTGAATAATGTTATTTTTAGCGATCGCATATTTCATACCTAGGGCAATGTAGTTGAGATCGAGTTCAGTTGCACTATCGCTACGGTATACGCCAAGGCTTCCGCCATACTCGCTCTTGCCATCCTGCTTAAAGAGATTGATATAGGCGTTACTGGCAGGTGTTGTGCCATTTTTAAGTGACTCATATTGAAATGCACTCATCCATTCATTCGAGTGGTAGCGTACCCCCAGTTTGGTGGCCCTATTTTGAGTGGTGCCGCTTTGATCTGAATTGATGGCGAGAGCAAAGTCCCACTTGGTGAGATGATGCGCCAATGACAGACTGTTGCCATTTTCAGGGGACCAG
>JAOTST010000166.1 GCA_029864785.1 Chromatiales bacterium
TTGGTGGCTTAGGTATTGAGGTCACGATGGAAGATGGCTTTGTTAAGGTGATCTCGCCCATCGACGACACACCCGCTCAACGTGCCGGTGTGCATGCAGGCGATCTCATCATTCGACTGGATGATACCCCGGTAAAAGGGATGACCATCTCCGATGCCGTCAAGATCATGCGGGGCAAACCTGATACCGATATCGACCTGCTCATTGTTCGCAAAGGCGAAGATAAGCCCCTTACGATCACCATCACGCGAGCCGTGATCAAGGTTAAAAGTGTCAAAAGTCGTCTCCTCGAAGGTGGTTTTGGTTATGTTCGCATCACCAGTTTTCAGACCCGCACAGGCAACCAGATTCGTGAAGCCGTCGATAAGCTTAAAGAGAAGGTTGGCGGTGAACTCAAGGGGCTGGTACTCGATCTGCGCAACAACCCAGGCGGTGTGCTAGGTGCTGCCGTGTCGGTCTCCGATGCATTCATCACCGATGGCCTGATTGTCTATACCGAGGGGCGAGGAGGCCACGACGAACTTAAATTTAACGCAAAGCCGAGCGATATTATCAACGGTGTACCGATGGTGGTATTGATTAATGGCGGCTCTGCCTCCGCCTCTGAGATCGTCGCCGGAGCACTACAAGATCACAAGCGCGCCATTATTATGGGAAGCACCAGCTTTGGTAAAGGCTCCGTCCAGACGATCTTCCCACTAAGTGGTGAGACCGCTGTAAAGATTACCACTGCCCGCTACTACACCCCTTCGGGACGCTCGATTCAGGCTGAAGGGATTAAACCCGATATTGAGATCAAACCACTCAAGGTGACTGCCAGAAAACAGTCCAGTTTTGTGCCTATTAAAGAGGCTGATCTCAAAAAGCATCTAGTTAACGGAAACAGCAAAAAAGCGACCTCTGATACAGCAACAAAAGAGAAAACTGATGGTGAAAATGCAGCTAACGAAAATCTTGCCAGCAAAGATTATCCGCTCTATGAAGCGCTAACCCTCCTCAAAGGGCTGGATATCATACAAAAGGTGCAAAAAAATTAAAGTACACAACTGATGCCGCGCCTTTTATTACTACTTCTTTGCAGCCTACTGCCCTTTACGGGTCACGCCGCTGACACCAAAAGTAGTGATAATAGCCCGCGGATCAGTATTATCATCGACGACATGGGCAATCGCCTACATGAAGGCGGGGCAGCCATCGCTCTGCCGGGAAACCTGACCTATGCCGTCTTACCGTACACCACCTACAGTAAACGCCTTGCAACTGCCGCTCACGACGCAGGTAAAGAGGTGATGCTACATCAGCCGATGGAGGCGATGAGTGGCAATCACCTTCTTGGAGAGGGAGGAATTACCCTCGACATGACTCAAAAAGATATTGAGCGAACCCTCCGCAGAAATCTTGCATCAGTTCCTTACAGCGTCGGCATCAACAACCATATGGGCAGTCTGATGACGCGCCATCCAGGCAATATGGGATGGTTGATGAGCGTACTTAAGCGTCGCGGAGACCTCTATTTTGTCGATAGTAAAACTACCGCCGACAGCATCGCCGCTCAAATCGCCAAAGAGTACGCTATCCCGAGCGCGGCACGTAATGTCTTTTTGGACAACGACGCTAATCCAGAATCGATCAAAAAACAGTTTAAACGTCTAATCCGTCACGCCAAACTAACCGGTAGCGCTGTCGGCATTGGGCATCCCTATCCAGAGACCATCGCCGCCTTAAAAGAGATGCTGCCAAAACTGAAAGAGGAAGGCGTTAAATTAATTCCCGTCTCAAAGATGATCCAATTTAGAGAAATATGGAGTCCCATTATATGGCAAGCGTCCTTGTCCCACTCGCGCCCGGATTCGAAGAACTAGAAGCGGTTACCATTATTGACCTGTTGGTACGAGCCGGAGTTGAGGTGACCAGTGCAGGTCTAGCCCCTGGCACCATCAATGCCTCGCGTGGGGTTGTTATTCAGCCCGATATAACTCTCGATGAGGCGCTTACACGCTCATTTGATATGGTGGTACTGCCCGGCGGCTTACCCGGCGCCGATCACCTTAATGATGACCTGCGTATTCAGAATTTACTAAAAACAATGGCCGCTCAGGGAAAATATACCGCTGCCATCTGCGCCGCCCCCAAGGTGCTTGCCAATCTGGGACTACTCGACGGTAAATCGGCCACCAGCTATCCCGGTTCTCTGGATCAAACCGACTGTTCTAACATTCAAATCAACCAACAGAGCGTCGTCATCGACGGAAATGTGATAACCTCTCGCGGCCCTGGGACGGCAATGGCGTTTGCCCTGACCCTTATTGAAATTCTCGTTGGCAAGGGCAAACGAGACGAAGTTGCTAAAGGCCTACTGTATGACCATTAAAAAGATCAGAATTGCCACCCGTGAAAGTCTTCTCGCCCTGTGGCAGGCTGAATATGTATCGACCGCGCTGCAAAATGCCCACCCCGGACTGGAGGTGGAACTCATCAAGATGAAGTCGCAGGGCGACAAGATCCTCGACACCCCGCTGGCCAAGATCGGCGGCAAGGGGCTCTTCGTTAAAGAGCTGGAAGAGGGAATGCTCGCCGGTAGTGCCGATATCGCCGTCCACTCAATGAAGGATGTACCGATGAATCTGCCCGAGGGTCTTCATCTGGCGGTCATCTGTCCCCGCGAAGATCCGCGCGATGCCTTCGTCTCAAATAAGTTTAAGCACTTTGACGATCTACCCGAAGGGGCCATTGTCGGCACCTCAAGTATGCGTCGTCAGTGCCAAATCCTGGCCAAGCGCCCCGATCTTCAGATCACGTTCCTGCGAGGCAATGTGCAGACCCGCCTACGCAAACTGGATGAAGGTCAGTACGACGCGATCATCCTTGCCAGCGCCGGACTCAAACGTCTGGGTGAAGCCGATCGCATTACCGAGACCATTGATATCGATACCATCCTGCCCGCCGTTGGACAGGGTGCCGTCGGCATCGAGTGTCGCGCAGATGATCCAGAGATCAACTTGCTGTTGGCCCCCCTTAACGATGCCCACACCTCGGCACGTGTCACCGCAGAACGGGCGATGAACCGTCGCCTTGAGGGTGGCTGTCAGGTGCCTATCGGTGGTTATGCCGAACTCGATCACGGCGTGATCCTGTTGCGCGGCTTGGTTGGGTCGGTTGATGGCAAACAGATTATCCAAAGCCACATCAGCGGCCATCCGGAAAATGTTGAAGAGCTCGGCATTGCCCTGGCCGATGACCTTCTGGCACAGGGTGCTAAAGCAATCCTTGATGAGGTCTATGCCAACGCCTAATCCTGATCTGGGTGGCCTGCGAGTTCTAGTCACCCGACCTGCCGAACAGGCCGCCCCACTCTGTCAGGCCATTGAGGCGGCGGGCGGAGTCGCCATCCACTATCCAACCATCGAGATCACCTCGCTCCCCATTACCGGTAAAATTGATCCAACCACGGCCGATCTAGGCATCTTCATCAGTCGCAATGCCGTGCGTTATGCGCTCAAGAACTTCCCTCATCTGGTCGACTCACCATTAAAGACCATCACCGTAGGCAGAGGCTCCGCCGAGGAGTATCAGAAGATCACCGGCAAGGCGATCGACTACACCCCCCATCAACACTTCAACAGTGAAGGGGTGCTCGCCCTGCCAGAACTTGCAGATATTGCTGACAAAGAGATTGTCCTCTTCAAAGGCGAGGGTGGTCGTGACACGTTGGAATCTGAACTCAACAAGAGAGGTGCAACCGTAGTCCCTCTCGAACTCTATCGACGCACCATCCCAAACAGTCCATCTCCCATCCAGCGGCAAGCGATCGACATCATAATCACCACGAGCAATATGGCGCTGGAGAATCTCTGGGAGATGACTCCAGAATCTGAACAACCAATTCTACTTAACAAACCATTAATTGTTGTTAGTGAGCGCGGTGAAAAACTAGCCGAAGCACTGGGATTTCACTATCATCCCCTTAACGCCAGATCCGCAGGGACAGAAACTCTCTTAGAGAGTCTACGTGAATGGCAGCAGGCTAATGATCATAACCACAAAGGTGACCCCCATTAACGCGAAGCAATCACATCACATCGGTAGCCACTCTCACAGAGGCAGCGCAGGGTTTGGCATACTGCTCACCCTGCTAATCTCAACAGCGGCGGCGTTAGCCAGTTACTGGACATGGCAACAGTCAAATATTCGTGATGCATCTCAGGATAGACTTGAGGCGGGTATCAGCCAGCTACTTAAGTCCATGGAACAGCAGCGGGAAACCATCGACCAGCGCCTTACTGCCCAACAGAACCATCAGCATGAACTGTTACAGCAGCGTATTATTGCCCTTGAGAAAAAATTAGACCCCGCAGAGCAGCCGCTTAAGGTGGATCGCTGGAGTGTTGCTGAAGCGCTCTACCTCATCAATATTGCAGAACATCACTACAGCCTGGAGCGAAACGCCAC
>JAOTST010000167.1 GCA_029864785.1 Chromatiales bacterium
TTCTCAACTTGATGCTTACCCGTCCAACTCCATCACCCCATCCATCTCAACCTCAGAATCCTTGGGAAGCGAGGCAACCCCAATCGCCGCGCGCGCCGGATAGGGCTGTTGAAAGTACTCGGCCATAACACTATTAACCAGTGGAAAGTGACTGAGGTCGGTGAGAAAAATATTGAGCTTGGCGATACTGGCGAGTGAGCCGCCACTGGCCTCTGCAACGGCCGTCAGGTTGTCGAAGACGCGGCGAATCTGTACCTCCATATTGCCCTCAACCATTTCCATCGTCTCGGGAACCAGCGGGATTTGGCCTGAAAGATAGACGGTGTTACCGACCTTGACCGCCTGCGAATAGGTGCCGATGGCTTGAGGTGCTTTGTCGGTGTGGATAATCTCTCTGCTCATGTTTTATTACCTTATTTAAAATTAGATCTTAGCTTGAACGGTAGATGCGTAGGACGTCATTTATTCTTCGTAGTCGTTTGATGACCCTAGCAAGATGAGTACGGTTTTGCACACCAATGGTGAGATTAATGGTGGTGTAAATGCCATCAGATTCATCGAGTGAAATGTTATCGATATTAGATTCCATAGTGGCAACTGCTGCGGCAACGGTAGCGAGTACGCCTCGGTGATTTGTTACAACAACTCGCAGATCAACCAGAAACTCACCTTCAGTCTGCTCTTCCCAGTTGATGGAGATCCATTTGTGCGGATGTTTTTGGAATCCAGCCACATTTTTGCAGTTCTGGGTATGTACTACGATGCCGCGTCCAGCGGTAAGAAAGCCGAAGATGGGATCGCCGGGTATTGGGCGGCAACATTTGGCAAATTTAACAACACTTCCTTCGGTTCCTCTAATTGAGAGTAGTGAGGGCGCGCCCTCATCTTCGGGTGCCGGTGATTGGTCATCATGTTCCTGAATGAGGCTTCGAGCGATCAGTGGGGCGATGCGGTTACCGACGCCGATTTCGGCGAAGAGTTCATTGTTGGATTCGAGTTCGAGCTGTTTTAGCAGGGGCTCGTAGCGCTCTTCGGGTATTGATGAGAGGGTGTGCTCAAGTTTAGCGAGTGCCGATTCAAGCAGACGCTTTCCAAGCTCAACGGCATCATCATGTTGCATGGTCTTCAGGTGGTTACGGATATTGGTACGGGCACGAGCGGTCGTAACAAAGTTGAGCCAAGCTGGGTTGGGTCGTGCATAGTCGTTAGTTATAACCCGCACCTTCTGGCCATTTTTAAGAACGGTGTGCAGGGGCGATGGGCGGCCATCGATACGGGCGGCAGTACAGTGGTCACCAATTTGGGTATGCACGGCGTAGGCAAAGTCGACTACGGTTGCACCGCTTGGCAGGGACATGATTTCGCCGGTAGGGGTGAAGATGTAAACCTCATCGGGGAAGAGGTCGACCTTCACACTCTCAAGAAATTCGAGAGAGTCCCCCGCCTTTTGCTGCATCTCCAACAGGCCATGGAGCCACTCACGGGCACGGGATTCGGCGATGTTGTCACCGTTCTCATCGCCTGATTTATAGATCCAGTGTGAGGCGATCCCCGCCTCGGCAACTTGATCCATATCTGTGGTACGGATCTGGATCTCGATAGGGAAACCGTAACGACTCTGCAATGCGGTGTGTAGTGATTGATAGCCATTGGTCTTGGGAATGGCGATGTAATCTTTGAATTTTCCCG
This sequence comes from Chromatiales bacterium, assembly GCA_029864785.1. GTDB lineage: Bacteria > Pseudomonadota > Gammaproteobacteria > Thiohalomonadales > Thiohalomonadaceae > JAOTST01. Next base: position 1,690 of record JAOTST010000167.1, read on the forward strand.
GAATTGGTTTGAACAGGTTGTGAATGACGCCGAGTGTTCGGTAACAACTATCAACACTATCTACAACGATGCGAAAGCCAAATATATCTGAGATCTCATTAAACGGGATATGCTTTTGCTTCATCTTTTGGTAGACGCTATAGAGATGTTTCTCGCGCCCGACAACCTCTGCATTGACGCCCTCGCGTGTCAGTCGTGTTTTGATGCTGTTGAGTAATTTCTCGATGAGTTCCCGGCGGTTGCCACAGACTTTACGCATTGCTGCTTTAAGGATTCGGTGACGCAGGGGATGATAGGCGGCAAAACCCAGCTCTTCGAGGTCAAGACGTACCCGGTTAATTCCGAGTCGCAGGGCGATGGGAGCATAAATTTCAAGCGTTTCAGCGGCAATGCGCCGGCGCTTTTCGGGGCGCATGACCGTCAGGGTTCGCATGTTGTGCAGGCGGTCGGCGAGCTTGATGAGGATCACTCGAATATCCTTCACCATCGCCAGAATCATTTTGCGGAAGCTTTCGGCCTGCGCCTCGGCCTTGCTGACCTCCTGAATATTGGTGAGTTTGCTGACCCCATCGACGAGGTAGGCGACCTCATCGCCAAATTTTTCTGCCAGCTGTTCGCGAGCAGTAGGGGTATCTTCGATGACATCGTGAAGGATCGCAGCGGAGATCGATTGGTGATCAAGACGCATCTCGGCCAAAATTCTGGCGACAGCGATAGGGTGGTAGATGTAGGGCTCGCCACTCAGCCGACGTTGTCCCTCGTGTGCTTCGGCGCCAAATAGATAGGCGCGATAGACCTCTGCCACCTGATCTTCATCGAGGTAGGTCTCCAGAAGGGAGCAGAGGTCACTAATTAAAAACACAGAAAAATAGCCTACGTAGGGAGAGTTACGTCAATATCGCTATTTTTGGGGGGCACCGCAAGGAGTAATTCGATGCGGCGTAAATAAAGAGAGTGCTTATGCGTTCTCTTGTGGAGCCTCTTCGTCAATCACCTCTTCGACTTGAGGCATATCACTCTCATTGAGAATATCTCGTGAGATGAGACCTTCAGCAATTTCACGCAGTGCCATAACGGTGGGCTTGTCATTTTCCCAATCGAGCTGGGCATCGCTACCGTTGGAAAGTTGGCGGGCGCGTTTGCTGGCAACCATGACGAGTTGGAAACGGTTATCCATGTGTTCAAGGCAATCTTCTACGGTGACGCGTGCCATTTTGTTACTCCAAAATTTGCGGAAAAGGGATCGGAATCCCATGAAAGGTCGGCGATTCTAACTAAAACTGCCGGTTCATGCCAGTAGATCGCTAATCATCTCTTTATGAATGTCGGCCTGACGAGAGGTCTGTAGGCGTTGTGAGACAATGAGTTGAGCCAGTTCATCCAGCGCAGCGGTAAAGTCATCATTAATAATGAGATAGTCTGACTCGTTGTAGTGGCTGCTCTCACTGACGGCATCACGCATGCGTCGTTCGATAATCTCTACGCTATCCTGTCCACGCCCTTGTAGTCGTTCACGCAGGGCGGTGTTTGAAGGGGGTAAAATAAAGATGGAGACGGCATCGGGCATTAGCTCGCGTACCTGTCGTGCGCCCTGCCAGTCGATTTCGAGAATCACATCAAGCCCTTGATGAAGCTGAGTCTCGATGCTCTCTTGAGCGGTGCCATAAAAGTTATCGAAGACCTCGGCATGTTCCAGGAAAGCGGCGCGCTCGACCATTTTGAGAAATTCGGTGCTGCTGATGAAGTGATAATCAACCCCATCGATCTCTCCAGGGCGCATCGCCCGAGTGGTGTGTGAGGTGGAGACCGTCAGCTTCTCAACACTATCAATAAGTGCCTTAACCAGACTCGATTTACCTGCACCGGAAGGGGCAGAGATGATAAATAGTTGACCTTTCATAGCTCTGTTTTACTCTATATTTTGGATCTGCTCACGCATCTGTTCAATTAAAACTTTTAGTTCAACGGAGGCCTGTGTGGTTTCGATATCAGCCGATTTTGAACCGAGGGTGTTGGCCTCGCGGTTGAGCTCCTGCATCAAGAAGTCGAGTCGGCGACCGACCGGCTTGCTCTGGCTGAGGGTTTTGGTGATTTCGCTAAGGTGGGATTCAAGACGATCCAGCTCTTCATCCACATCGAGGCGCTGGGCGAGGATCACCATCTCCTGTTCCAGACGGCTCGACTCGGCATCGGGCTGTTTGAGATCGGCAAGGCGTTGCTCAAGACGCTTGCGGTTATTTTCGAGCACTTCGGGCAGACGACCCTTTACCGAATGGACGACCTCCTGAATGGCTTCACATCGCTGCAATATAATCTCTCGGAGTTTCTCTCCTTCACGTTCACGCATGGCAATGAGATCCGTGACGGCATCTTCAAGGAGTTTTGTTGCAGTGCTTATGATGAGCCCTTCATCGACCGGAGTGCTGCGAATAATACCGGGCCATTTGAGCAGGTCGAGTGAGGAGATAGGGGCAGGTTCGTAGAGAATCCCATCAATCGTACGGGTGGCATCGGCGATCTGTTTGACTAGAGCCTCATTGACCGACAGCTCTTCACTTCCACCCAGAGGCGCGGCGTAGCGCATGAAGCAATCGATCTTACCTCTACCGAGGCTTTTGCCTAGTGTGGCCCTCAGTTTGGGATCAAAAATTCTCAGCTCTTCGGGCAGGCGTGGGTTGATCTCCAGATAACGGTGGTTAACGGATCGAAGCTCTAGGGTGATACTTCCGGCAGGAGTGCTACTCTCCTGACGCGCAAAT
>JAOTST010000168.1 GCA_029864785.1 Chromatiales bacterium
GGACATCCAGGAAGTGAGTAGTCGATATTGACGATCTCGTGGATGGGGTGCACCTGTTCGAGTAATAGCGGTAGTTCCGGGTCATTGGGGATCTGTGGGTTGGTGATGCCTGCACCCTCAAGGTAGACCGCCTCCAGACAGGTTTGCAGCGGTAGATGATTACGCATTGCTGGCAGGCCACCATTGAGCGCACAGGCGCCGACCGCGACGAGAATTTTACATTTGCTACGAAACTCGCGCAGTACATGGACATTTTCTGCATTGCATACGCCGCCCTCGACCAGACCGATATCGCTCTCTGCACACTCCTTAATATCGGTAATGGGCGAGCGGTTAAACTCAACCAATTCGACCAGATCGGCAAAGCGCTCATCGATATCAAGGAACGACATGTGGCAACCAAAACAGCCGGCTAGTGAGGTAGTGGCAACTTTTATTTTGTTACTCATCACAATCCTCACAGATTTCGTGGTTGTCGTAGATACGTTTGCCGATGGGAATAGAAAACCCTTGACGTTTAATGAGCAGGGCACCGGTTGGACAGATATCGGCGGCACGGTCGGTTATCGTCATGCCACTATCGTGTAGTTCGCCAGAGGCTGAGTTGATAACCAGATGTTTGTTTATGCCACGGCCGCTAATTGCAAAGAGGTCTTTACCATCGATATCGCGGCTGGCACGTACACAGAGGGTGCAGAAGATGCAGCGGTTGCGGTCGAGCATAATATCGGGGTGGCTGCTATCGACTCGACTATCACGGTAGAAGTGGGGGAAGTGACTATCGACCATCTGTAGTTGGTAGGCGGTCGCCTGTAATTTGCAGTTGCCACTTTTTTCACAGGCGGGGCAGAGATGGTTGCCCTCTACAAATAGCATTTGAATAATACGACGGCGTAGATTATTCAGTTCAGTAGTTTGATTGAGAACCTGCTGACCAAATGCAGCGGGGAATGTGCAGGCCGAGCAGTTGCGGCCGTTGACGTTGACTGTGCAGAGTTTGCAACTACCGTGTGGTTTAAAATCGGGATGATGGCAGAGGCGAGGGATATAGATATTGGCCGCCGAGGCTGCCTCCATAATGGTCTGTCCCTCTGTAAAGGCGACGATGACTCCATCGATTGTAAATTGAGACTCTGTCATCACTCCATTTCCTCACGTTGAGCCAGGTGTGCCGCTGCATCATCCCGGTGAGTTAGGCGTCGTGCCGTATCAAGTGCGCCATCGAGATCAAAACCCGGTTCAAATCCGATCTGTTTAAGCTGCATTTGATAGAGATTGGGAAGTCGATGAAGTGTCGTTAAAATGGGATTGGCGGCAGTCTGTCCAAGACCGCAGTGGCTGGCTGATTTAATGATTTTACCGATCTCTTCAAGCTCTACTAGATCACCTGCCGAGCCGTGACCCTCATGAATTTTATCAAACAGTCGTGTCAGTAGTGTGGTGCCAACGCGACATGGTGTACAGAAGCCACAACTCTCATGGCTAAAGAATTGGGTGAAGTTTTGCACAATATCGAAGAGGCAGCGCGAGCTGTTAAAGATGATAAATGAGCCACCGCTAGCAAGGTCTTCAAAGGCAATTTGCCGTTCAAATTCATCGCTAGTAATGAATGTGCCAGAAGGGCCTCCGACCTGTACCCCGAGTAGCTCTGGGTCTGCACCACAGTGATTCAGTATCTCGCGAACTGTAATGCCAAATGGGTACTCATAAATTCCAGGGCTGGTGCAGTCACCTGAAATACTGAGTAGTTTGGTGCCTGCCGATTGCTCGGTACCGTGTTCAGCGAACCAGTCTCCACCTTTATCGACAATCATTGCCGCATTGATAAAGGTCTCTACGTTGTTAACTACGGTTGGTTTGTTGAGATAGCCCTGAGTGACAGGGAAGGGGGGGCGATTGCGAGGAATACCACGATGCCCCTCAAGGGATTCGATTAGTGCCGACTCTTCACCACAAATATAGGCTCCGGCTCCCAGATGGATCTGGATGTCGAAGTTAAATTGCTCTCCCAATATCGAATCGCCCAATAAATTCTGTTTCCGGTGATCATCAAGCACCTGCCGGAGTGAATCATAAAGGTAGCGATATTCACCTCGCAGATAGATAAAGCCGCGACAGGCACCGATAATTGCGGCGCAGATGGTCATCCCCTCGATCAATTGATGGGCATGTGTGGTGAGCAACAGGCGATCTTTAAATGTTCCCGGTTCTCCCTCATCAGCGTTACAGACCACAACACGATCACAATCATCTCTATCTTTAGGCTTAACATCACAGATTAGGCCGAGATTATCGTCGGCATCACCTGTTGTGTAAGATTCATGACAGAAGTGCCACTTCATTGAAGTTTTGAATCCCGCCCCTCCACGTCCACGCAATCCTGATGTAGTCAGCTCATCAAGACTTTTTTGGAGACCGCGGTCGAAGAGTGTTTTAAGCGCATCACCTTCGTTATATTGGCCACTCTCTTGCGAGTAATTGAGCAAAATATCGCGCTGTTTTACGTTGTTATCGATCTGGAATAGATGGGCGGGCCACTGGTTAAGCGGTGTTCCCGCTTCAATCATATGGACGATCTCTGCAACCCGCTCAGCATTTAGATGGGGAACCGCATAACCATTAATGAGAGCGGCGGGACCCTGTTCACATAGGCCGGTGCATGATGTGGTTTTGATGCTGACTCGTCCATCACTGCGCAATTTGCCAACGGTGATATTCAACGTTTTGCAGAAGAGATCAATAATTAGCTGATTTCCCAGCATACGATCGGTAATTGAATCACTTATTAAAATGACGTAGTTACCTTGTGGAGTGAGGTTGAGAAAGCTATAGAAATCAATCAGTGAAATAATGGAGGCTCTGGGTATTGAGAGTGTTTTGGCAATAAGCTCTATTGCTGTACCGGGAATGTGATGGTATTCAGCCTCAATTTGAACCAGAATTTGTAACAGCTGATGAGGGGATTGACCATTACGTTTAAAATTGGCATCTACAACTCTGGTGATGGCTGCAATGTCGATATTTTTTAGTTGTGTTGTCATCGCATTAGGCCACTAGCTGTGACACCTCCTTTAATGCCTGTTGCCAATGTTGCAGTGATGGGTTGCCTAACAAGGAACTTATCCATTGCTGCGCCTGTTTCAGATTGCTGTGAGCCAAGGCTGAGAGAGGTGTGCCCAACTCATACTGTTCGCCACGAATGGTAAGCAGAAAAGAGGGTGGTGGTGCATGGTGATGTACCGACCGATAGGCCGCGATCAATTCTGTTGGAGTCAATGTATGGGTAGTATATCCGGGGCTGACCGATTGGTGGTTTTCACAGTCTAGTTGACGAAATTGAAAAGGTTCGGGGCATGATTCAGAGGCATCAATAAAGAGGATCAGCTCACGCCCAACCATATCGAGACTATGCTCCACTTGTAACTGAAAATCGGTGAGCAGTTCAATCTCAGGCTGTGAATCAATCTGTTCCAGCATCAGAGGGCCCAGTGCATCGTCGCCACGAGATGGATTGCCGTAGCCGAAGATGAGAACAGGTGGCGTGAATGAATTAATCATGGTCTGAATACGCCATCGCTACGTTTATTGAGCTGGTCAATTTTTACACCGTTAGAATCGATCAGTTCAACCTGCATCGGCATCTTGCCCAGAGCGTGGGTGGCGCAGGAGAGGCAAGGGTCATAAGCACGAATTGCGACCTCGATCTGGTTGAGCATGGGTTCGGTGAGTTCTTGACCATTTAGATAGTGGTTGGCAACCTGTCGTACCGACTCATTCATCGCTTGATTGTTGCTGGTTGTTGATACGATGAGATTGGCCTTGGTGACAATATCATTATCATCGACCTCATAGTGATGGAATAGGGTACCGCGTGGCGCTTCAATGACTCCAATACCTTCATGGCGTCGTTCACCGTTAACAACCAGATCTCCGCTCAATAGATCAGGGTCATGCAGTAGCTCTTTAATGCTTTCGGCGCAGTGCAATGTTTCGATCATGCGAGCCCAGTGGAAGGCGAGAGTGCTATGAACCATCGGCTCTGGTGAGTGAGCTTTAAATTGTACTCGTGCCGCTTCGGCTTTTGCGGTAGATATTGAGTCACAGTTATTCATTCGTGCCAGTGGCCCAACACGGTACCAACCTGTTTCTGGATCGAGCTCCTGTAGGTAGGGAAATTTCATATAAGACCATGACTTTACCTCCTCTTTAATCAGCTCACGGTATTGTCGATAGTCGAAGTGATCATGAAGCGTATTGCCGTCGGGCTCTTTAAAACGCAAACCACCGTGGTAGAGCTCAAGCGCTCCATTGGGTTGGGTTAGTGACATATAGTTGCTGCGGATTGTGGCAAACTCATCGTGATAGGGGAGGTTGGCGTTATGCAGGTTAATGATCAGCTTGAGCGCATCCTCCGCCCAGGCGATCATGGTGTCATATCTTG
>JAOTST010000003.1 GCA_029864785.1 Chromatiales bacterium
GACTCCTAAACTGCGGCCAAAATCATCACTCGCAATGACAATTCGTGCCTCAATCATCACCTGACGAACTGGAATATCGAGCTTTTTTACAAGATGCGTAATCTCATCAAGCTTCTGATTGGTATCTAAAATCATCAGTGTATTAGTTCGCTGATCGACGGTAACCTGCCCTCGAGCGGAAAGCATTGAGGACTTATCCCCCGATTTAAGCAGCTCCGATATATCACTCGCCTTGGCATAGTTAATCTGAAAGAAACGTGTCACCACAGGGGCTAAATCGATAATCTGCTTTTGCGCCTCTAACTCCTGTTTTTCACGTTCCGCAATTTCGGTATTGGGCGCGACTAACATAACATTACCTGTTTGGCGCTTCCCGAGACCACGGGTTCTCAAGATAATATCAAGTGCCTGATCCCATGGGACATTTTTTAGTCTTAGGGTGATCGCACCATTGACTGTATCGCTGGCAACAATGTTAAGACCGGTAAAATCTGCAATCAACTGGAGTACGGCTCTAACCTCAATATTTTGAAAATTAAGTGATAGCTTCTCACCAGAATATCCTAGCTTATCTCGCTTAATCTCTTTGGCCTCATCTTTTGTCAGAGGCTTAACTTCAATTTGATAGGTTGTCCCCGTCTGATAAGCCATGTAGTCATACTCTGTCTTACCCAAGGTAATTGATAACCGGGTGCCACGATTATTACTAAAGGCATCAATTAGGGAGACTGGCGTCGCAAAATCAACCACATCTAATCTTTTTCTAAGTTCTTTCGGAAGTGAAACACCCACAAAATCAACCACAATTTTTCCATTGCGTTTCTGGATATCCGCAACAGCGGAGTCATCGCTCAACTCTATTGAAATTTTTGCTTCACCACTTTTACCACGGCGAAAATCAATCGATTTAATTTCTGAATCGGTCGACTTTTTTACCCCTGAATTGACCGATGAGTTCGATGGGGTGGATACAATGTTCTCCTGCGTACGTTCCGTATTGAGCTGGACAAACAGCGTATTATTTTCTGAACGAATAGTGTAAGGAACCATTTTAGAAAGATTAAAGACAACCCGACTTCTGTCCCCTGCCTGCAACAGACGTATGGAGTTTGCCACACCTAGGTTAACGGGAATAATTCGCTTTTTAACTGACACCTTGGTTTGAGGAATATCGATAGAGAGGCGGGCAGGATTATCGATGGTAAAACTGCCAATATTATCGGGTACAACGCCATCAAGCTCAATTCTGACCTCAATTTGTCCGTTGGCCAGAGCATTTGCATCAATCTGTGTAATTGCTGAACCTGCAGCCGCGATAGTGCTCCATGACGTTAGCAAAGAGAGCATTGCTACTACAAACAACTCAATAAATTTTCCCACTTTCATGACTCCTGTATGCCCTTCAAGGCCGTTCTCTATATTTGAGCTAACCATTTTTGTCCCCACCTTTATTCGATTAAGCTCAGTCCAGCCAAGCGCTCTATCCATCCGCCCATACCGTTTGTAACCAGCTCACTTATCTCTATTCCAGTATCGGTAATTGCCATAATTTTTCCATAATTTTGTCCCATATAATTACCGACCTTAATTTTGTGAATCAGAGAATCAGGGGAAATAATTATGGCCCAAATCTTTCCCTTTTGCTCTAAACTCCCCACATACCTCAGTGTATCCAGAGGGAAACTTTCAAGACTCTCTTTATGACGATTTATATCAGGGGATAATCCATCTCCTGGCTCAACTGTATTGGTAATTAGCTCTTCATGCTGGGTCGGCTCAAATGGGCTACGACTATCCTTACCAACAGCATAGATATACGAATCATATGCCTTAAATTCGGGTACAGGTCTTATCCGGCCGGCCTTTTTTTCCTTTTCAGATGCGACATAGCTTGTAAGATCATTCATACGCTGATCACTACAACCACTCAATACCAGACAACCCGCGATAGAGAAGATTAACAGATTAAATTTATTTATCATTTTTCCTGGCATGGACTATTTTCTCTTCTTGTTCGCCGCAATTTCATCTTCATCCAGATAACGATATGTCTTCGCAATCGCCGAAAAGGCTATTTTACCGCCCTCTTTCTTATCTTTAACAAGATTAATCTCATGAAGTGTGACAATCCGTGGAAGAGCCGCCACCCCACTCACAAATTCGCCAAATTCATGATAGTTTCCATTTATCTTCAATGCGATAGGTAGTTCTGCATAAAACTCTTTTGGAATTTCGCTTTTTGGTTCAAATAGCTCAAACTCCAATCCGCTTGCCAAACCTGTTTGAGTCACATCAATCAACAGATCAGCAACCTCTGTTCTACTTGGCAATTGGCGTAACATTGAACCAAACGACTCCTCCATTTCCCGCATCTGTTGTTGATACGCTCCCAGATTTACCGCTCGTTTCTGTCCACTCTCAAATTTTGTTTTTAAATCGGCCTCTTTACTAACCGACTTCTGTAGGCGCTTTTCAACATCACTAATGTCCAGATAATAACCCAGCGCCAGTACGCCAATGCAGACAGCCAAAACAACACCTGATCGCGCCAGCTGCGGCCAGCTACCCATATTTTCCGGGTCAAGATTTTGATACTGGGAAAAATCAATATTCATCTATTTTTTACTCCCATCTTGACTCTGTCTCGCCTGTTTGACCAAAAGAGTAAATTCCCTAGAGCGATCAATCCCCTTTGTTTCTGCCTTAATGACCAGCAAATTAGGTTCATCAAACCAAATTGATTGATCAAGGGCACGCATAAATGCCGAGACACGCGCGTTTGATTGGGCAACGCCCTTAATGGTTAACAACCGAGAATTTTGGGCCAGTGATTGCAAATAAAGTCCATCAGGAACTAAATGTACCAGCTCGTCAAAGAGATGGACAACTTCAGGACGATTACTCTGTAATTGTTCAATGATCTCCATGCGAGAGAGAAGCTTCTGCTTCTTCTTCTCGAGATCTTTAATCTCTGCTATCTTACTTTCAACGAGCATAATCTCCTTCTGTAAGAGTCCATTACGGCGATTCTGATAATCGATCTCTGACTGAATTTGTAGATGGACTGCAGCAACGATGACTAGCATCAATCCCGCAGCGAGTCCAATCAACGTATAGAAGTCTTTATTTCGCTGATTCCTTAGTTCTTCGCGCCATGGAAGTAGGTTAATACGAGCCATTAATCGTAACTCCTCAACGCGAGTCCACACGCGATCATAAGAGCAGGGGCATCATTAGCCAGTACTTGAGCCTTAATATTGGAGGAGATACTCATATTGGCAAATGGATTAGCAATGGTTGTTGGCACGCCCTCTTGTTCCTCTATCAACTCTGCAATCCCCTCTATTGATGAACTGCCTCCTGCAAGAACAATCTGATCAACCGAGCTATATTGGCTCGATGAATAGAAAAACTGTAGAGCACGGCTAACCTGCTGAACCATCATTCTCTTAAAGGGCTCAAGAACCTCCATCTGATAATCATCCGGAAGCCCTCCTTGTCGTTTCGCCATACCAGCCTCTTCATAGGAGAGCCCATAACGTCGCTGAATGTCTTCGGTTAATTGCTTTCCACCAAAAGTTTGCTCGCGGGTATAGACTGTCTTCAAATCATGTAAAACACTCATAGTGGTCATCGTGGCACCGATATCAACAATAGCGATGGTCTTATCCAAGCCGTGATCTGGCATCTGTTCACGAATCAGAGAGAACGCATTCTCAATCGCATAGGCTTCTATATCAATGATTTTGGCTGTCAGCCCACCGATATCAATTGCATCAACCCGTACATCTACATTTTCACTGCGCGATGCCGCAAGCAAAACTTCAATTTTCTCCGGGTCATCTATAGAGCGGCCAATGGTCTCAAAGTCCAGATTAACCTCATCTAGCGGAAATGGGATGTACTGATCGGCCTCAAGCTCAATCTGCCCCTCCATCTCATCTTCTGAAATAGATGCGGGCATCGAGATCACTTTGGTAATAACGGCTGATCCTGCAACAGCAGCCGCAGCAAACTTGGCCTTGGTGCCCGAACGTTTAACGGCTCGCTTAATCGCATCACCCACACCTTCCACATCGGCAATACTCTTTTCCACAATCGAATTAGGCGGCAGAGGCTCCACAGAATAGCTCTCTACCCGATATTGATCTCCACTTCGACTAAGTTCCAACAACTTTACAGCAGTCGTACTAATATCGAGCCCAAGAATAGCCGGAGGCTTACGTTTAAACATTTCGGATAGTCGTCCCATTTTTCCTTTATATTTCTAATGTTACGGGAAATACTTATTTAACAACATTAAATACCAGTGTCAACTGCAGTGTCAACTATTTCAGTCCATCTACGGATGGTCGTATCTATAAAAACACCTTATACTCAACAGCTCTTTTGAGTTGTGAACCGCACCACATAATGCCCCAAACCTACCGTTCCCACCGTTTTTTACGCCGTTCAGCGTATGCCTTCGCCATATTAATGACCATGGGACTACTAACCATCGGCGGGGGCTACCTCTATCTTGAGCCTCAGCTCCCCTCTATTGACCGTCTTAAAGATATCCAGCTTCAAGAACCGATGCGAATATACGCTAAAGACGGCGAGCTTATCTCTGAGTTTGGTGAAATGAAGCGAATTCCTCTCAAATATGAGCAATTTCCTCCAAATTTGGTTAATGCAGTCATTGCTGCCGAAGATGACCGGTTTTTTAAGCATATGGGTGTCGATTTTCAAGGGCTTCTACGAGCCGCCTACCTATTTGCCCGTACCGGAGAGAAACGACAGGGTGCTAGCACCATCACAATGCAAGTTGCGCGCAATTTTTTTCTCTCCCGTAAAAAAACATTTTTACGTAAATTTAATGAGATTCTTCTCTCCTTCAAGATTGAGCGAGAACTCTCCAAAGAGGATATTCTTGAGCTCTATCTAAACAAAATTTACTTGGGAAAACGCGCATACGGTATGGAGGCCGCCGCTAACGTCTACTACGGCAAATCACTACAACAACTCAATCTATCCCAGTTTGCTATGCTCGCAGGCCTGCCAAAGGCGCCCTCTCGCTACAATCCCATCATCAACCCTAAACGAGCCCTCATACGTCGAAACTATGTCCTTCGTCGTATGAGAGAGTTAGAGATGATTGACCAGTCAAATTATCAAGAGAGCTCCCAACAACTGGTGAGCGCACAGTTACACTCTTCCAATAGTGAGCTGGAAGCGCCTTATGTTGCGGAAATGGTGCGCGCGAATCTAATTAAACGTTATGGTAACAAGATCTATCAATCAGGCTACCGCATCTATACTACGATTGACGCAAAACTACAGCGTGCCGCGAACCAATCTCTAAAAAAGAGTGTATTCAGCTATGACATGCGTCACGGCTATCGGGGCGTGGTCACACACACACCCATTGATGAAAATACCACCGTTCAATCAGGCACCCAGTTTCTCAAAAAATATCCTGACATCGGCGAATTAATAGCCGCACTAGTCGTCTATATTGATGATAAAACAGCAAAAATACTCCTCCGCGATGGTTCCATTGAGAAGCTTTTGTGGCCGGCGATGTCATGGGCAAAGCCTTTTATCGATGATAACCGTCAAGGCCCCCCGCCTAAATCAGCTGCAGATATTTTTCAGACGGGCGATGTTATCTACCTGCAGAGATCAGAAAAGGGATATCTATTGCGCCAAATTCCCGATGTCTCCGGAGCACTGGTCTCACTCAACCCCAAAGATGGCGCACTACTCTCTCTGGTAGGTGGCTTCGATTTCTATAAAAGTAAATTTAACCGTGCCACACAGGCGCAGAGGCAACCGGGCTCTAACCTAAAGCCATTTATCTATTCTGCTGCATTAGACAATGGCTTTACAACCGCATCGATCGTTAATGATGCTCCCGTTGTATTTGAAGATGCCAATTTAGAGAGTGAGTGGCGTCCAGAGAATTATAGCGGCCGTACCTTTGGCCCCACTCGTCTGCGAGAAGGCCTCGTTCGTTCACGTAATCTAATATCGATTAGGATATTGCGGGCAATGGGGGTAAAAAATGCTATCAACCACCTGGAAAAGTTCGGTTTTAATCCATCACAGCTCCCGCATGACCTCTCACTGGCCCTTGGTAGTGTATCCCTTACTCCCTATCAACTCATTCATGGATATGCCGTGCTTGCTAACGGCGGCTTTCTTATTGAGCCTCACTTTATTCAGCGCATTGAAGATAGCAGCGGCCATGTCATCATGGATGAAAACTCCCCAGTCGCTTGTAATGATACATGCAAGGAAAAACTTTTAACTGAAATAGGCGCTTCTGATGCAACTGCATTAAATCCCCCCCCCTCAGTTCTTAATGGCGATAGTGTCGAACCGATCACCCCAAGTAGCCTTCCAAATTTTGCACCACGTGTCGTCTCAGCACAAAATATCTACCTTACCCGATCAATGATGCAGGATGTGATTAAACGAGGCACTGGGCGGCGTGCACGCGCTCTGGGTAGAAGTGATCTTGCCGGCAAGACGGGGACAACCAACGACCAGCGCGACGCATGGTTTTCTGGATTTAACTCAGATGTTGTAACAACTGCCTGGGTGGGTTTTGATGCACCCCGCTCGTTAGGTAATAGGGAGACTGGCGGCTACTCTGCCCTGCCGATGTGGATCGACTATATGAAAGTAGCCCTTGCTGACTCCCCTAATAAGCCCATAACCGTTCCTCCCGGTATTGTCACCGTACGCATCAACTCAGAGACCGGGAAATATACCGAGGCAAATGATCCAAAGGCTATATTTGAAAGCTTTCGTGTAGAAAATGCACCTCAACCAGAAGTTGAGTCAGCTATTGTGGAGAGGCCAACAACACCTCAAAACGGTACTGAACCTGAGGCCGAAGAACTTTTCTAAAACAGTCTCAATGTTTGCCTACCATCAGGCAATAAAAAAGCCCCTTCTAAAGGGGCTTTTTTATGTACAGAATGTACGAAGTAGCTAAAACAACCGATTACTTCTTCATACCGTACTTCTGACGGAACTTATCGACACGACCAGCAGTATCCAGCATCTTCTGCTTACCGGTATAGAACGGGTGACAGAGCGCACAGACATCAAGACTAAGATCTTTGCCCGCAGTCGAACGAGTCTTAAAACTCTCGCCACAGCTACAGGTCACATTGACCTCTTCATACGTTGGATGGATGTCTGCCTTCATTGTTAAAACTCCGATATATATTACGTCGCCACGACACCCCTTGGGCGCGCACCACGATTAAGAAAGGGGGCGGATTGTACGGAAAAAAATCCTGCTAATCAATAGATTCTTAATTAAATAGCTTACTGCCGCTTCATCGAATCAAAAAACTCTGCATTACTCTTGCTCTGGCGCATCTTGTCATGCAGGAACTCCATCGCTGCGATCTCATCCATCGGATGGAGCAATTTACGCAAAATCCATATTTTCTGAAGCTCATCAGGTTTGGTCATCAACTCCTCGCGACGAGTACCCGAACGGTTGATGTTGATGGCGGGATAGATCCGCTTCTCTGCAATACGACGGTCCAGATGCAGCTCCATGTTGCCCGTACCCTTGAACTCTTCGTAGATCACCTCATCCATACGAGAACCGGTATCGATCAGGGCCGTCGCAATAATGGTCAGAGAACCACCCTCTTCACAATTTCTTGCCGCACCAAAGAAGCGCTTAGGTCGTTGCAGTGCATTGGCATCAACACCACCGGTGAGTACCTTGCCCGATGATGGCAGAACCGTGTTATAGGCACGTGCCAGGCGGGTGATCGAATCCATCAGAATAACTACATCACGCTTGTGCTCTACTAGACGTTTGGCCTTCTCAATCACCATCTCGGCCACCTGTACGTGACGACTAGCCGGTTCGTCAAAGGTACTAGAGACCACCTCACCGCGCACCGAACGCGCCATCTCGGTCACCTCTTCCGGACGTTCGTCAATGAGCAGAACGATCAGGTCAATATCAGGATTATTGGCAGCAATCGAGTGTGCAATATTCTGCATAATCATCGTCTTACCCGCTTTGGGAGGAGAGACAATGAGACCACGCTGTCCCATACCGATAGGTGAGACCAGATCGATAATACGCGCAGTAATATCTTCGGTACTACCGTTACCCGACTCAAGGTTAATGTGGTCAACCGGGTGTACGGCAGTAAGGTTCTCAAAACGAACCTTACGTTTGGTATTCTCAGGTGTTTCATAATTGATCTGATCAATCTTGATCAGAGCAAAATAACGCTCATTATCCTTCGGCGCACGAATCTTTCCAGAGATCGTATCTCCGGTACGTAGATGGAAGCGACGAATCTGACTGGGTGAGATATAGACATCATCCGGACCTGCTAGATAGGAGCTACCTGGTGAGCGCAGGAAGCCAAAACCATCCTGAAGAATTTCCAGAACACCCCCACCAAAGAGCTCATCTCCCTTCTTGGCGGCCGCCTTGAGAATATTAAAAACAACCTGTTCACGCTTCGCTCGATTAATATTATCGAGGCCCATCTCTGTGGCGATGCCGTAAAGTTCAGTGGTGCTTTTTAATTTAAGTTCTGACACATTCATGATGTTTATTGGAATACTCTTGTTGAGATTTTGATTGAATATCGGCCACAAGAAGTGATCACTAAAAATACCGAGAGGGGTATCGTTATATTGTCACGGGACGAAGATGGCGTTTTAGAGGGGGGTAAATTATTTAGGTGTTATTAATAAGGTTATTTTTTGAGAGGTTAGCAGCTCTCTTGTAAAAAATCTAGTTTGTTCACCTGCAGCCTACTGTTAAGGGGGTTACAGGTGAACTCAAAAATTAAATATTGCTATCGATAAATGCTATCAACTGAGATTTAGAGACTGCACCGACCTTGGTTGCCTCAACACTACCACCTTTAAACATCATCAAAGTAGGAATTCCACGAATACCAAACTTTGGAGGGGTGTTCGGGTTTTCATCTATATTGATCTTGACCACCTTGATTTTGCCATCGTACTCATCGGCAATTTCATCAAGTATGGGAGCAATCATCTTACAGGGACCACACCAGTCGGCCCAATAATCAACCAGGATACAGCCTTCAGCATTAACAACTTCGGTCTCGAAGGTATCGTCAGTTGCGTAAACGATCTTGTCGCTCAATGGAATCTCTCCTTAAAAATGGGGTTAGCTCTACCTGACAACGGTAGGATATGAAACTAAATTGAAGATTTCAATAGGCATATTTGAGCCGAAATAGTCTCTCTTTGCAAGCCCATTAAGGATGAATATTTGATACTCTCTATTTTATGAGCAATAAAAACTTAACCGAAACAAAATTTAGCGCCTTTTCGCTAGCCGATGAACTTCAAAAAGGGATCGAAGCCACAGGCTTTACCTTCTGTACGCCGATACAGGCCGAAACACTGCCCCACACACTAGCGGGGCATGATATTGCAGGCCAGGCGCAGACGGGAACGGGTAAAACCGCCGCCTTTGCCATCGCACTCTTTAATAAATTGCTCACAACACCATCCCCCAAATGGCGCAAGCAGAATCAGCCGCGCGCACTGATACTTGCCCCAACCCGAGAGCTGGCGATTCAGATCCACAAAGATGCCGCTCAAATTGGCGAATTTACCGGCCTCAAACTAGGGCTCGCCTACGGTGGCACCGGTTACGAGACACAAAAACAGGCGATCGAGGACGGACTGGATATATTGATCGGCACCCCGGGTAGAGTCATCGACTACTTCAAAAAACATGTTTTCAATCTCGATGCGGCAGAGGTACTTATTCTGGATGAAGCCGATCGGATGTTTGATCTCGGCTTTATTAAAGATATTCGCTTCCTGCTCCGGCGTATGCCCCACCCGGAGAAGCGCCTCAATATGCTCTTCTCCGCTACGCTCTCCCACCGCGTGATGGAGCTTGCCTATGAGCATATGAATAACCCAAAACAGGTTGAAATTATTGCAGAGAAAGTGACCGCAGATAAGGTCAAGCAATCTGTCTTCTACCCCGCCAGCGATGAGAAAATCCCCCTCCTTCTTGGCCTGATTAAGAGGGAGCAACCCGAACGCTCGATCCTCTTCGTCAATACCAAACGCGTCGCCGACAAGGTGTGGAGCTTTTTGGAGGGCAACGGGATTAAAACAGCCATTCTCTCCGGTGATGTGCCCCAGAATAAGCGCCAATCGCTCCTAAAACAGTTTAAAGAGGGTAATTTCCCAATGCTCGTCGCTACCGATGTCGCGGCACGTGGGCTCCACGTGCCCGATGTGAGCCATGTCTTCAACTACGACCTGCCCCAGGAAGCCGAAGACTACGTCCATCGTATTGGTCGAACCGCCCGCGCAGGTGCATCTGGTACTGCTCTCAGTTTTGCCTGCGAGGAGTACGCCTTCTCCCTGATGGATATCGAGACCTATATCCATCACAAAATACCGGTGGAGTCGATCACCGCAGAGCTGCTTGTTAAACCGCAACCTCCCGTCAAGATTGAACGTAAGCCTCGCCCTCCCAGAAAAGATGGTGGCCACAGGCACCATAAAGGGAATCACGCTCAAAATTCTCGCCGCTAAACGATGGAAAATCATCCGCATCAACCTGCTGAATAATCAACATCGGCTAAAAAATTTGAATTATAAAATTCATCAACTCGCTGATCTTATTCTCAATATTGAGGCGGAGATGCGAACCATTGCACTGTGGGAGACAACCCATCCAGCAACCGATTCACTCAAAAGTCTCGCCCCCTTCTGCCACGATAAACTCTACTTTCATCAGTGGCTTCAGTGGGTATTCCTCCCCAAAATGAGGACGGTTATTGAGACCGAAACAGACATGCCGGCAACCAGTGACATCTTCCCACTCGCCGAATATAGCTTTCAAAAAATGGAACACAGCACCCAACAACTACTTCAGCTAATCAAACAATTTGATCGGCTCATATCACGCCATTAAATATCACCACCCCGGCCATCCATAAAATAACCATCAAATCCTTCGGTAAAACCATTTTCCCCTATTGAAAGCAGGCTTTAATGGGACTAGTCTCTATTGTAATTAGATCGATAAAAAAGGATGAAGGAGATATTTTATGGCTACCTATGATGAACTGAATACCCAAAACCACAACATCACCGAACTCTCGAATGTTCTTTCACGACTGGTGGTCGATCGCGAAATGTGCGACACCAAAATTTGCTGTGAACTCTTCTATCGATATGTCGAAAAGGTGACCGAACATCTCAATCTAATCGACAAGAGTTACTCCATCCTCCTCTCTTCATCTGACCCAAAAGCGGGCGGTGTCGCCAATCAATTCATGGCGGGAGCTCAGGAGCTAAAGAAAATCTTTTCTCAATATCAGAAACGCTGGTGCGATCCTAAAAATAAGGCATTAAAGGTTGCCGACCACGATACTTTTTATAAAGAGATTGAAGAGCTGTTTGCAATGGTTCTCAAGCGCATTCAGGATGAGACTGAGCGCCTCTATCCCCTGATTAGAGAACTCACCGGTGATATGAACCGAATGGCTTAGCCCGAACGCTCAAGTTTTGCATAGGCGAGTACCAACCACTTTGTTCCAGCGCGATCAAATTTAACCTGTACTCGCGCCTGCGCACCACTCCCCTCAAAATCGATCAATGTCCCTTCACCAAATTTTTGGTGAAACAGACGTTGTCCCAAAGAAAATTCTGAGGTTTGCACCTCCTCTTCCGGTGCACGGTAGAGAGGCTGCGAGACCTGCCCCCGGATCCGCACCTCGTCCATAAACTCTGCCGGAATCTCACTCACAAATCGTGACGGGCGAGTGTACTTCTCCTGGCCATAAAGTCTGCGCACCTCAGCATAAGAGATGATCAGTTGTTCACGGGCGCGGGTCATCCCCACGTAGCAGAGGCGACGCTCCTCTTCGAGCCGTCCCGCCTCATCGATCGACCTCTGATGTGGAAACAGTCCCTCTTCAAGCCCGCTCATAAAGACCAGCGGAAACTCCAGCCCCTTGGCGGAGTGAAGGGTCATCATCTGGATACAGTCCTCCCCTTCACCGGCCTGTCGCTCTCCCGCCTCAAGTGCTGCGTGAGCCAAAAATGCCCCAAGCTCATCAAGCCCCTCATCGCTCTCCTCTTCATCAAACTCAAATTGACGTCCCGCGGAGACCAGCTCCTCAAGGTTTTCGATGCGCGCCTGTCCCTTCTCACCCTTCTCTTTTTTAAAATATTCAATCAGGTTGCTGAGCTGGATCACTCCATCGATCTGCTCGTGAAGCTCCATCTCCTTGCCATCTGTTTCCATCTGTTCGATCAATTGCAGAAAAAGAGTGACTGCATTGGCTGCACGCGCTGTTAATCCTTTGTTGGCAACCAGCTCCTCAGCCGCCCGCCAAAGAGAGAGACTACGATCCCGTGCCAATTCGCGAATCATATCGACGGTACGCGCACCGATCCCACGGGGTGGTGTATTGATGACCCGCTCAAACGCGGGGTCATCATCACGGTTCATTGAGAGGCGTAGATAGGCGAGCGCATCCTTGATCTCGGCACGCTCAAAGAAGCGCATACCGCCATAGATACGATAGGGGATCGAACGATAGAGTAGCGCCTCCTCCAGTACCCGCGACTGCGCATTGGAACGGTAGAGGATTGCCGCCTCAGAGCGGGCATGGCCGTTAGCAATCCACCCCTCGATCTGTTCAACGATATAGCGTGCCTCCTCCAGCTCATTAAAGGCACCGTAAAGTTTGATCGGCTCACCATCGCCATCCTCCGTCCAAAGATTTTTACCCAGACGATCGGCATTCTTGGCAATCAACGCATTAGCAGCATTGAGGATATTGGCAGTCGAGCGGTAGTTCTGCTCCAGCCTGATCAGCTCTACACTGGCAAAGTCGCGCTGATACTGGTGGATATTTTCGATCTGCGCGCCACGCCAGCCGTAGATCGACTGGTCGTCATCACCCACCGCAAAGATTTCACCACGTTCGCCAGCCAACAGTTTGATCCAGGCATATTGAATGGTATTGGTGTCCTGAAACTCATCAACTAACAGATGATTAAAGCGACGCTGATAGTGCTCCAACACATCACGGCGATTCTGGAATAGCTCATAGGCACGCAGCAGCAGCTCGGCAAAATCAACGGCACCACTACGGCGGCAGATCGCCTCATAATGACGGTAGACCTTGAGCGCTATATCTTGGAAAAGGTCA
>JAOTST010000169.1 GCA_029864785.1 Chromatiales bacterium
CACTCTAAGATCTGCTCCATGGTTGATTAAGTGTGTCGCAAATGCATGACGTAGTACATGGGGTGATAACGGCTTTGTAATCTCAGCGATTCGAGCATACCGCTTAATGAGCTGCCAAAACGCCTGCCTGCTCATCGCCGCACCGAGACGACTAGGGAAAAGCGCATCAGTCATATCTCGCTTTTCGAGAATTTCTGGACGACCATCTGCTATAAAACGTTCAATCCAGCCAACAGCCTCCTCGCCCATTGGAACAAGCCGCTCCTTATTTCCCTTGCCAATAACTTTAATAACCCCTTGATTGAGGTTAATCTGATTAATTCGAATACTAACCAACTCACTCACTCGCAGACCGCTCGCATAAAGCAGTTCCAGCATTGCACGATCACGCAAACCTAATGAACTCCTTATATCAGGAGCCATGAGCAAGTTATCAACGTCATCCTCAGAGAGTGTTTTAGGCAATGAGCGTGCTATCTTAGGGCTTTCTAATTGGGCAGATGGATCACCTGACGTGATATTTTCACGGAGTAAATATTGATAAAATCTTCGAATGGATGAGACCATTCTTGCACTACTTCTAGCTTTAATTCCCTTGGTAAAGCGATAGTTAATATAGGATTCAAGATCCGTTTGAGTCGTATTTTGCAGCTCTACATCACTTTTTTTTAGCCACTTTTCAAGCTGACTAAGATCGCTTTTATAGGCTGAAATAGTATTTTGACTTAACCCATGTTCCATAAGTAATAAGCCAGAAAAATCCTCGATTAAATAGCTACTGCTCATGCTTAATTAGCCACTTTTTAATATCGATTTCATCCCCCTCCACTGCCCCCATAAAGCCACCCACACCACTTTTAGAAACAACGCGATGACATGGTACGGCAAGCACGACGGGGTTTGCCTTACATGCGGTAGCAACAGCCCTTGGTGAACTTTTCAACTTCTCAGATATCAAGCCATAGCTAACCGTTTTCCCCAAAGGGATCTTCTGTAGCTCATCCCAGACCCGCTGCTGATAGATTGTGCCGACAAGATCAATAGGAAGGTTTATCAGCTCGTTGTGAGCCACGTCCTCTGATGATCTATTCCAGTATCGTTCAAAGAGATCGTGCCATTTTTTGGGTAGGATGTTCACTGCTTGGGGATTTTTCTGACTGGAAAAATTAATAGAGGAGATACCCCGCTCATTCCAGAGCAGATCTAGCCATACGGTCGCTCCGCTGCCAACGACAATAGGTGTTTGAACTTGAGAAATATACAGGTGACTCATCCCTGAATCATAGCTTACTAAAGATGTATCTGCTCTAATTCTTGCTTAAGCAATGCCCGACGTGAAGGATTTTTAGTGAATTTTAGTAACTGTTCGTATATGGCTTTAGCATCCCCCTTTAGCTCCGCTTTAAGAAGTGCCTTAGCCGCTTGATAACGTGCAGTCTGAGCCCATGGGTCCATCGTATCAATACCAGGAACAATAGCTGATTCCAGATATCCTTGAGCGGCCAGACGATAATTTTCAAGTGCCATATTGGAATCTGCAATCCAATAAAGTAGCTCACGATGTAATTTTAAATCATTTTGTTGTAGATCGATCTTCTTTAATAACCTAACCGCGGCAACATCCTGATGGGCTGTCTGCAAATCAAAAATAAGTTGGATCAGACGATCACGATTTTTTTCGCTGATACCCTCTAAACCTTCAATCAGCCGATCAATCACCTCTACAGATTGAACATAGTTACCGGCCAGCAAAAATATCTTGGCCTTACGCAGTGACCAAACAAAGTGTCCATTACCTACCTCGGGACTATCCATCAGTGAAATGAGTTCTGATGCACGCTCAAGATTACGTTCCTTAAGCGCCTTATCGAGCAGTACTGAGATCACCTCCTGACCCAAAGTTGCATCGCCCTGTTTAAGATAGAGTTTGGTAATCAGGTTATCTCCATCTTTAAGTCGTTTGAGCGAAGCCACCAGCATATTTTGGGCTTTAATACGGCCATCAACTGTTACAGAGTTACGTGAAAGGTAGGCATAGATTGAACGCTGGTGGATAGGATTCATATTACCGGCCTTACCTGCACTATCCATCCAGGCGTTATCATCTCCTCGAAGTAGTTGCTCACGATTAGCAACCCTTTGGGCATAGCTATCATAAGCCGCCCACAATTGTTCTGAGTCGAGCTTAAACACCGCTGCTATTTGTTGATTGGGGTGCTCTTTTAAAAATGCCTCCAATGCAATCACTCTTGAAGCCTTATCACCTTGAATTTCAGCTGCTTCAGCCACCATTCCCCACAGCATTGCACGTTCAAACAAGTTGAGTCCGCCTTTCTGTAGTTTCTCTTTGGCGGAGAATATAATTGAACGTACACCTCTATTTTGTCGCAGGCGTGCGAGTTGTTTTAATAGTCGGTTCTCTTCAGTATTGGGCTGTTTATCGAGCACCCCTTCGGCAATATCGGGGAAATTACTAGCGAAAAGGGTCTGCACCAACAGGGATGTTGAGCTCGCACTATCCACCCCATAATCATCTCTAAAATGCTGCATGGCAATATAGGCATCATCACTCATCCCCTCAGAGATGTAGCTCTTAACGATCAACTCCCGCCACGACTTTAATACATCATTGACGGGTGATTCTTCATCGATTGGTTCATCATTTGAAATGGAACCATTCCAAATTTCCTTACGCAATAGGTCACGTGCTTTCTGAAATTCACCAAGCTCAATCAGTGCTTCAATACGTAGCTGCTGTACCTCGGTAGCAAATTTTAGGTCATCTATCTGTGGATAGTTTTCGATCTGAGCGAGCAGTTGTGTCCACCATCGCTGTTTGGCCAGAATATTTAATTCCGCTCGTTGCCAATTGATCCAGTTGGTCAGGTCAAATTCACTCGAAGGAGAGCTCTCTCGCAATCCCTCCAAAGCAAGTTGTGGTGCACCACTCTCGGCCAGTCGTAGATAGAGCTCTACCCCAGCACCAACACGTGCGGCAGCAGGCATCGCTAAGGCCAGTAGAAGTAAAAAGCAAAAAAGGCGCGTTTGCACTGCTGCAAACCCGCCTTCTCTATTGAGACTTTGTCGCTGCCGCAGCAACGTCACATCGCCTATTTTTTAATTTTAAGCTTCTCTTTGATACGAGCCGCTTTACCAGTGAGGCCTCGCAGATAGTAGAGCTTGGCACGACGAACATCACCGTGACGCTTCACCTCAATAGAGTCAATCGCCTGGCTATGAGTCTGGAATACACGCTCAACACCTTCTCCGTGTGAGATTTTACGAACGGTAAATGCTGAGTTAAGGCCACGGTTTGTCTTGGCAATAACAACACCCTCAAACGCCTGAACACGCTCACGAGTACCCTCTTTAACCTTTACGTTAACGACGACAGTGTCACCAGGACCAAATTCTGGGATTTCGCGGCCCATTTGCTCCGCTTCGAGTTGCTGAATGATATTGCTCATGGTGTTATTCCAAAGGTACGTTCAAAAAAGATGCGCGATTATACATTTATTTACTGAGAATTCTTAGTCCCTTGACGATGTTTTTGCAGTAATTTTTGCTGTTTTTCGTCCAAATCAATCTTTTGAAGTAGATCTGGGCGTCTATCCGCAGTTCTAAGGAGTGATTGTGTCATTCTCCACTCCTCGATCAGCTTGTGATTTCCACTCAAAAGAACCTCTGGAACCTGTCGTCCATCAAACTCCTCAGGACGTGTGAAATGGGGACAATCGAGCAGGCCATGACTGAATGAGTCCTGCTCGGCTGAATCCTTATGACCCAGTGCACCGGGAATCTGACGCACTACCGCATCGATCACCACCATCGCGCCTAACTCCCCCCCACTGAGGACAAAATCACCGATGGAGAGTTCCTCATCGACCTCACTCTCGATCAAGCGCTCATCGATCCCCTCATACCTTCCAGCGACCAGAATGAGCTGTGGAATCTTTGATAATTCGATCACCTTCTGTTGATCCAGCGTCTTGCCCTGAGGTGAGAGCATAATCACTCGGCTCTCCCGTGAACTATCAATCCCTGTCGACTCTTTGGCCGCCCGAATAGCATCACGAAGCGGTTCGACCATCATCACCATACCAGGGCCACCGCCGTAGGGGCGATCATCAACTGTACGATGTTTATCGTGGGTATAATCACGGGGATTCCAGAAGTTGAGTTGATAGAGCCCCTGCTTGAGTGCACGAGAGGTTACGCCGTGATCAGCAACCGCAGAGAAGGTTTCAGGAAAGAGCGTAACAATATCGAAACGACTCAAAACTCCGCATCCCAATCAACGAGCATCGTTCCAGCCTCAAGATCAATCGTCTTAATGACGTCGCCCACAACATATGGAATGAGGTGCTCCTGCTCTTCATTCTGATTTGGCTGATTGGGCTCTTTTACCACCAAGACATCATTGG
>JAOTST010000170.1 GCA_029864785.1 Chromatiales bacterium
GAGCCCTTGCCGCAAAGCCAAAGCGGCTGTAGTCTACGCAGATCTATTTTAATTGGACGAAGAATCAAAACATGTTTGGACGCTTTAGGGGATTTTTTTCATACGACATATCCATTGATCTTGGAACGGCCAACACCCTCGTCTATGTACGCGGTGAAGGAATTGTTCTGGATGAACCATCGGTTGTCGCCATTCGCAAAGAGAAAGGCAGTGATAATAAGAGCATCGCCGCCGTCGGAACCGACGCAAAAATGATGCTTGGGCGTACCCCCGGCAACATTACCGCCATCCGCCCAATGAAAGATGGCGTTATCGCCGATTTCACCATCACTGAGAAGATGTTACAGCACTTTATCCGTAAGGTGCATGAGAACAAATTTAAGTTCCTCTCACCCAGTCCGCGTGTTCTGATTTGCGTTCCTTGCGGTGCAACTCAAGTTGAACGTCGTGCAATCAAAGAGTCCGCCGACGGTGCGGGGGCACGTGAAGTCTATCTGATTGAGGAGCCGATGGCCGCCGCGATTGGTGCCGGTATGCCCATTAGCGAAGCGTGGGGTTCAATGGTGCTCGATATCGGTGGGGGTACCACCGAAATTGCAATTCTTTCGCTGAACGGCATCGTCTACTCCAATTCGGTTCGTATTGGTGGTGACCGATTCGACGAAGCAATAATCGCCTATGTCCGTCGCAATTACGGCACCCTGATTGGCGAGGCAACTGCTGAGCGCATTAAGCATGAGATCGGTTCGGCCTATCCAAGCGCCGAGGTACGTGAGATTGAAGTCCGTGGCCGTAATCTTGCCGAGGGGATTCCTCGCAGCTTCACCCTCAACAGCAATGAGATTCTTGAGGCACTACAAGAGCCGCTTGCCGGCATTGTAGCTGCGGTAAAGACGGCTCTGGAACAGACCCCTCCTGAGCTGGGTGCAGATATTGCTGAGCGCGGAATGGTCCTCACCGGCGGCGGGGCACTACTCTGTGACCTTGACCGCCTGTTGGTAGAAGAGACCGGTCTGCCCGTAATTATTGCGGAGGACCCGCTCACCTGTGTCGCCCGTGGGGGTGGTCGAGCATTAGAAATTATGGATGAGCATGGTGGTGACCTCTTCTCACTTGAGTAGCCCTTGCTTACCCATGAGTACGATTGAGAGGGTGGCTACATGTCACCCTTTCCTGTTTATGGAGAATAACCATTAAACAGCGCCTCTTTATCCAGGGAGCATCGATTCACACCAAGATCGCCCTACTGGTGCTGCTCTCGATCGTACTAATGACTGTCGACCATCGGCAACGCCACCTTGAAGGAATTCGCTCGGTTATCTCTGCAGTCATCTACCCCTTGCGATATACAATTAACCTCCCATTCGTTGTCGTCAACTGGGCCGATGAGGTTTTTACCTTTCGCAACAATCTGATTAATGAGAATCGCGCCTTACTCAAAAAACAGCGCCTACTAGAGGTTAAACTTCAAAAGCTCGCCTTTTTTGAGCAAGAGAACCGTCGCTTGCGTTCTATGCTGCAATCGGCCAAACGCGGCTGGGAAAAGGTGCTCATTGCTGAGTTGATGGCCATTGACTTTGACCCCTTCAAACGACTCGTACAGCTCAACAGGGGGAGTAATGATGGCGTCTTCGAGGGGCATCCTATCCTTGATGCTAACGGGGTTGTTGGCCAGGTCATACATGTCGACCCTCTCAGTAGCACCGCCATGTTAATTACCGATCCTAACCACGCAACGCCCGTCCACATCAACCGAAATGGGATGCGAGCCATCGCCATGGGAACCGGCGAACCCAACCGGTTAGAGATCCCCCATATTCCTAACAGTGCAGACATTCGCATCGGTGACCTGTTAGTCACCTCAGGACTGGGGTTGCGTTTCCCGGCAGGATACCCCGTTGCGCGCATCTCTGAAATCACGATCAATCCATCTGAATCTTACGCTCAGGTCTTCGCCGAACCAACAGCACACCTGGAACGCACCCAAGAAGTCCTTCTGGTATGGCCGGAGAGTGATACCGAGGAAAAACGCTAATGTCCGCCCAAATGAAACATAAGAGCGGAATCATACTTCTCAGTTTTGCTATCGCCTTCGCTCTAACGATGCTACCTCTGCCAGACTGGTCAGAGGTTGGGCGCCCCGAGTGGGTAAGTCTGGTTGTTATCTACTGGTGCCTTGCTCTGCCTGAACGAATTGGCATCGGTATCGCCTGGATAGCCGGTCTGCTACTTGATGTTGTTCACGGCGCTATTCTTGGGCAATACGCGCTAGCACTCGCACTCATGGCCTATTTTACCCTCCACTTCTATCAGCGAATCCGTATCTATCGAATCTGGCAACAAACACTAGTGGTATTGATGCTCGTACTCTCAGAGCAGTTGATGATTATATGGATTAAAGGAACCATTGGAGAGGCACCTGAAAGCCGGCTCTACTGGATCCCTTCGATCACTACAGCCCTACTCTGGCCCTGGACCTACCATATTCTGCGCGATCTACGTCGTAGTTTCAGGGTTCACTAAGAGATCACATAATGGCTCGCCGTATATGGCTTATTAAAGACCCTGCACGTGAACGGCGACTGTTTAATCACCGAGCCATCGCTGCTGCGCTTCTCACCATCATTTTGTTGCTGATTATTCTTGCGCGCGCCTTCTACCTACAGGTGACCTTACATGATCACTACTCCACATTATCAAAAAACAACCGTGTCACCCTGCAACCACTTGCGCCAACACGTGGCCTAATTTATGACCGCAACGGTACGATTCTCGCCGAAAATATTCCGGTTTTCAGTCTTGAACTCATTGAGGAAAATATACCGGATTTAGAGCAAACTCTCGCCCAATTAAAGCAGTTAATTTCAATCACCGATGAGGAAATTGAGCGGTTTCGCAAAATAATACGCCATAAAAACCGATTTGAGTCCGTACCGCTGCGTTACCATTTAAGTGATGAAGAAGTTGCACTTATCTCAGTCAATCGACATCGACTACTGGGGGTAGAGATTAATTCAAGACTGATTCGTCACTACCCCTATGGAAAACTGACCTCTCACTCGGTCGGTTATGTCTCTCGCATCAATGAGCAAGAACTACAGAGACTAAACCCAACTCGATACGTAGCAACTTCACATATCGGCAAGAGCGGTGCCGAACGCAGCTATGAGTCACAACTACATGGCGAAGTTGGTCACCAACAAGTTGAGGTTAATGCACGTGGTCGAGTCCTACGCGTCCTTGATAAACAACCACCTCAACCGGGCAACGACCTCCATCTCAACTTGGATATTCGGCTGCAACGTGTCGCCACCAAGGCATTCGGAAAATACCGTGGCGCTCTGGTGGCGATGAATCCCAATACCGGCGCGGTATTGGCAGTAGTGAGCGTGCCTAGCTACGACAGCAATCTCTTTGTAAATGGCATTAGTCACAAAGCATACAATCAACTGACCGGATCAAAAGATCAGCCGCTTTTCAACCGAGCACTACAGGGGCAATATCCCCCCGGCTCCACCACCAAACCCTTTGTCGGACTGGCTGGGCTGTTTTACAATCAGATTACTCAGCACGATCGAATTGTCTGCACAGGCTCCTACCAGTTAGAAAATGATGACCACCGCTACCGTGACTGGAAAAAGCGAGGTCACGGTGAACTTGGGGTGACACGGGCTATCGTTGAATCCTGTGATGTCTTCTTCTACGACCTCTCTCACCAACTTGGCATCGATCGTCTATCGACCTTTTTAAAACTATTTGGCTTTGGGCAACCGACCGGTTTTGATATTGGCGGAGATCGTTCAGGATTGATGCCATCAAGAGAGTGGAAACGCAAAACCTACAACCAGCCATGGTACCTCGGAGAGACGTTAATTAGCGGCATCGGCCAAGGATTCGTATTAGCCACACCACTACAATTAGCACGCTCTACATCAATCATGGCGACCAAGGGTAGAGAGATGCAACCTCAGCTCATTCATTCGATAGAGAATCGCGCGACCAATTTAAAACAGATTATTGAACCGCGAGTTGATATGGTCATCGAAGGAATCAGTGAGAACCATTGGCAACGTATCCATCGCGCGATGCAGCAGGTTGTCCACGGCTTTTCCGGGACGGCTCGGCGCATTGGCAAAGGCATCAATTATAAAATTGCAGGAAAGACAGGAACATCACAGGTCTTCGGAATCAAGCAGGATGAGGAATATAATAAAGATGAGGTCTCTGAGCGATTGCGAGATCATGCTCTGTTTATCTCTTTCGCGCCGGTAAAGTCACCCGAAATAGCCATATCCGTCATCGTCGAAAATGGTGGCAGTGGTGGTGCAGTAGCCGCACCTATCGCACGCAAGGTACTGAATGAATATATGAAAAACAAGTATCCCAAGGGAATAAAATAGTGCTTGAAAAT
>JAOTST010000187.1 GCA_029864785.1 Chromatiales bacterium
TAAAAACTTTGATGAAAATAGCTTTGTCGATGTGAAATCTGATGTCTGCATCATCCCGCCAAATTCATTTGCGTTGGCACGTACGGTGGAGTACTTCAGGATTCCACGTAGTGTGCTGACTATCTGTTTGGGTAAATCGACCTACGCACGTTGCGGTATCATCGTGAATGTCACTCCGTTTGAGCCAGAGTGGGAAGGGCATGTGACGCTGGAATTTTCAAATACTACGCCGCTACCCGCAAAAATTTACGCTAATGAAGGGGTTGCGCAGGTACTCTTTTTTGAGTCTGATGAGGTCTGCGAAGTGTCGTATAAAGATCGTGGTGGTAAGTATCAAGGACAGCAGGGTGTTACGCTGCCGAAGACTTAGATCGGTTGTTATTTATTAAGTCGAATGCCCTGAGTCTGCCTGATCTCCAGGGTAATGAACTCTTTGTCATCCTTCCCCTGTTTAATACGAACAGGTAGGTAGCGTAATGATTTGGCAAACCAGATGGTGAGCTTGCGTTTGCTGTCTGCTGCCCGTTCACGTTTCAGTTTGACGGTCTCTATTTCACCGATGGATGTCTTGATGGTCTCTTCACCCAGTAGGGTGAAGCGGTATTCTTTTAGAATGCCATCATCTGCTACCGGATAGGTAAAGGTAGTTAGGTCTGCCTGCAGGTCGAGCATCAGCTGTAGTTGATAGGAGAGTTTATCCTGTGTACCGGTGGCTGGTTCTATATTCCAGATTTCATCGCTACTAGCATCGGTGATACTTCTCTTTTCCCAGTCAAAATTTAGTTTGGTGGTACGTTGGCGTTTTCCGCCACTGCGGTCGTAGCGATAACTTTTTGGTTGAATGGTATTTTGGTCGAGCGTGAAGAGGGAGTGCTCCGAGATTTGATCTTTAATGAATAGCGCGGCAAGCCCCGTTGTTTTTGAATGAGACTCAAACTTGATTGCACCATCTTCCTGGATAGTGGTAGTACGTTTGACTTCACCTAACTTTAAGCTGTCATTGCGCAGCAGGTCGTAGTGAGCGGTGAAGCTAGGGATCGATATCTCATTTGCAGCGTGAAGCGTGGTGGTTGTCAGCAGGCACCACACGAGAGCAGTGCCTGAGACGCAGCGTACAATCCTGTTAGTGAAGGTCATAGACGATAGCGTTTATGCGCTGCCATACTGTCCCTGATAATCACGAATTTGGGTTAGCGTGTCAGTGAATGCTGGCTTTTCTTCGAGGTAGCTTATGAGTGTCGAGAGGCTCGCAATGCTAGTGACTTTAATGCCCTGCTGCTGTTCGATCTCCTGAATGGCGGAGGTCTCACCCTGGCCGCGTTCCTGTCTGTCTAATGCAATCGCGACACCGGCCATAGCTGCCCCTGCATTTTCGATGATGGCAACGGATTCGCGTACGGAGGTGCCTGCTGAGATGACATCATCAATAACAAGTACTTTTCCTTCTAGCGCTGCTCCGACAATCATGCCGCCTTCGCCGTGGTCTTTGGCTTCTTTACGATTGAAGGCGAAGGGGATATCACGTTGATGCTTTTCCTGTAACGCAATTACGGTGGCAACGGCAAGCGGGATGCCTTTGTAAGCTGGGCCGTAAAGCATGTCGAGTTCGACGTTATCGTTAACAATGGCGGTGGCGTAATACTGCCCGAGGCGCGAGATTGAAGCGCCGGTATTGAAAAGGCCGCTGTTAAAGAAATATGGGCTAATACGGCCCGATTTGAGGGTGAATTCACCAAAGCGGAGTACGCCGCTGTCGATGACAAAATCAAAAAAATCGCGCTGGAAATCCTGCATTTTACTATCCTTCTGTGGTCTTAGACCCCATTGTACCTAATCAGAGGTCGGAACGGTAAATGATTGATTGGTGAAATAAGAAAGCCCCTTATGAGAGGGGCTGAATAGGGGGTAGGCTAATCGGTGATTGATCAGTCTGGTGGTGTGCAGTTTTGTAGTGTTTTTCGCATTCCTTCAAGGGTGCTGGCTTGCGCTTCAAGCTGGCTAAGTTCTTCATTAATCTGTTTGAGCTGGCCATCCAGGTTGTTTTTAGATTCTTTTATTTTGCTCAGAGTCTCCATGTATTTATCAATACTGGTGCGCTTTTCCTGAATCTGGATGACAAGCGGGTTAATCAGTTCTTTGAGCCATGCATCGGCTTCTCTATTAGCATTGCTAAATGTATTGCGAACATGGCTAACCAGTGAGATGAAGAATTTTTTCACCACGAAACTCTGTTCTGCCATGGTTGAAATCGGACTGTTACGAAACTCTTCTGCTTTGATCGCAAGCTGGTCTAGCTCAGAGATATGCGGTTGAATATTAAACTTTGGGGCGATATGGCTTTTGAGACCATGCTCATCGTGAAATTTTTGATAAATGCCTTCGATCATTTTGTGGATTTCATCAGAATGGCGCTCTGCAATCTGCATCGCCTCACGAGAGCTATCGAAAAATAGTGTCATGCCATTCTTCATGCCATTAGTGGTCCAGCTACCTGACATATCGTGTCGCGTTTTGCCGATGATGACATCGATCGCATCCATACCCAGAGTGTTGAACATGACCTTGGCTTGAGTGGCAAGGCGTCGGCGGCTTGCCTGAAAGTTTTTAACACTTTCGTAGTAGGCCACCTTCTGTTCTTTCGCTTTTTGCAGAAGTTGTTGCACCACGTCTTCGTTCTTGCCGCGTAACGCCTCTAGCTGCTCTAGTTGTTTGTTGAGGTCTTGTAGTTGGCTTGCAATGGGGTCATATGTGTTGTTGATAGACTGGTTGAGGCCTGAGACAACACTCTCCCAGATGACCTGTTGTTTGGTTGGCAGGATTTCATTGGCCAGTAGTGATTCGAGGGCAAGTATATTACTACTCTCGAGCAGGGCATCATCTTTTTTTGTTTTTGCTAATAGTGCCTTTTGTGCTGAAACCGGGTAGACGCTACTGCTGTCAATGCCAAGCATCGCTGCGCTAGTTTTGCGCTGTTCTTCGATTGAGGCAAGTACCTCTTCGGGCTTTTTCATTTCGTCCCACAATATATCTATTTTATTCAATACTGCGACCAGGCCGCTCTGCTTTTTATCGCGGAAGGCCATAATGTGGTTTTTCCACATATCGAGATCACTTTTAGTGACGCCGGTATCAGCGGATAGAATAAATAGAACGGCCTGGGCGCTGGGCAGCATGTTAAGTGTTAGTTCTGGTTCGCTGCCAAGTGCGTTGAGTCCAGGGGTGTCAAGGATAACGAGCCCCTGTTTGAGTAGCGGGTGTGGAAAGCTGATCAGAGCATGGCGCCACATGGGTATTTCAATGTTTTCTGAGGCGGGCGTCTCTTCGTCTCCACCGTGTAGCTCTTCGCAATAGAGGCCTAGCTTCTCAGCCTCATCCATTGGTACTTCTTTAGTTTTGATGACCTCTTTGAAGGCGTCAGCCATTTGGTCGGGCGAATCGACATCAAGTGGCAGTATGGTCCAGTAGCTCTCTTCATTTTTGAGTTCTGAAAGGCTGGCGTCACTGAGGCGTGTTTCGATTGGCAGTAGTTTAATGAATGACTGGTTTTTTGCCTTGTCATAAAAAAGCTCGGTAGGGCACATGGTTGTGCGGCCCGCTTCAGAAGGCAACAGGCGGCGGCCATAGTTTGCAAAGAAGATTGAGTTGATTAATTCGGTTTTCCCGCGTGAAAACTCAGCGACGAAGGCGATATTTAGATTGTCTGAATCAAGTGCTTTGAGTGCGTCAAAGATACGCAATTCGATCTCTGCACTGCTTTTTTCATGTTGGCTAAGCCACTCCTGATAGCTCCTGATGGTCTGGACGAGTTCAGCTTTCCACTGGGCAAAAGCTTCCATCTGGCTGCTGAAGCTATCTTGCGGTAGAGTTTTATTGATATCCAAAGCGTTTGTGGACATATTTCCCTTTTCCAGTTTGCTCTTAGTAGCGTGGTGACTAATTATGGCTAAAATTTATTGTAGTTACAGTCTACTATCGGAATTTTGTCTTTATGCATGAGTTTTTTTTCAAAAAACTGCACTGCCCTCTTGAATCCTGGTGGTAAACGAGTATTTTGTCGGTTCGTTTGTATTTTG
>JAOTST010000171.1 GCA_029864785.1 Chromatiales bacterium
GCTAGGTTTCGTTCTTGATTACAGGAAAGGCGAACCTATTGGTCAACTCCCTGAGCCACCAGAGATTATTAACCATCAAAAAGCATTGGACGCACTAAAATCTTCTGCGGCAACCAACTACACCGCAAATATTGCATCTCTACAGAGGGCGACCCCTTTTGCCGGATTCTTTTCCCTCCAACCGGATATTGATGGTGTTATCCGACACGCCCCAATGCTCACAAGAATAGGCAACCAGATATATCCATCTCTTTCACTTGAAATTCTTAGAGTCTTCAATCTCGTCGATGAGATAGAGGTCATAACCTCAACAATTTCTCATGAAACGGTTATTGAGGAAATTCGTATTGGCGAAAGTGTTATCCCCACAGACAAAGATGCCCGAGCTACCATCCCTTTTCGTGGAGGCTGGGGAAGTTTTCCATATATATCTGCTGTTGATATTTTAAGGGGAGCACCACTTCAATATAGCCTTGAAGGCACTATCGTTCTCATCGGCACCACGGCTCACGGCCTTTTCGATCTTAGATCAACACCGACAGAGGCTATCTATCCCGGTGTTGAGGTTCATGCAAACCTTATTTCAGGGGCTCTGGATCAAAGCTATCCCTATCGCCCAGCCTGGGGAGATGCCGTTAATTTCTTAATCGTACTATTTTTGGGCGCACTGATCGCATTCGTGCTCCCTTCTCTTACGCCATTTCGTATGTTCATAAATAGCGTGATCGGCATATTTACGATAACCCTCTTTAATTTTTGGCTATGGCAAGAGACCCAATTTATTATTGATCTTGCGCTCCCCATTTTGATGATCTTCTCAATTTCACTGTTTAATATCTCCTATGGATTTCTCTATGAATCAAACAGTAGAAATCGCTTAAAAGGGATGTTTGGCCAATATGTTCCCCCAGAACTGGTCAAAGAGATGAGTGATAATCCTGAATCATCCTATGGTTTTGAGGGTGAGTCCCGTGAGATGAGCGTGATGTTCTGTGACATTCGCAGCTTTACATCCATCTCTGAAAAACTATCCGCAGAGGAGTTGAAAAATCTTCTTAACCAGTTTTTCACCCCCATGACTCACATCATTTTTGAGCATAGAGGAACCATCGATAAATATGTGGGCGACATGATTATGGCATTCTGGGGAGCACCACTTAACGATGAGCAGCATGCAGTTCATAGTGTAGAGGCCGCCCTGGCAATGCTAGAGAAGTGCAGCCAACTGGATAAAACCCTCTCTAAAAAATTTAACACCCAATCTATTAACATTGGATTAGGCATAAACACAGGAAAGATGAATGTCGGCGATATGGGTTCAATCTATCGACGTTCATATACCGTACTCGGAGATGCCGTAAATCTGGGATCTCGATTTGAAGCACTCACAAAATACTATGGTGTCTCACTTTTGATTGGCGAAGAGACGCGCCGTCAACTTGGGGATAGGTACCTCTGCCGAGAGATTGACAAGGTGATGGTTAAGGGAAAACAGGAGCCTATATCTATTTTTGAACCCAAAATATTGATGAAAGATGCATCAAAGACTACTCTTGAAATTGAAGAAAGATATAGTTACTGTCGAAAGCTGTTTTTAGAGCGGCGTTGGAATGATGCTAAAGAGGCTTTTACTAACCTTAAAGCCACTGAAAAAAGCACCATCTGCAACAGATATCTCGAACGCATCGAGCTGTACCAAACATCGCCACCCGATGACGGTTGGGAGGGTGTCTTTCAACATAAAGAGAAATCTGGTGGTTAGTCTTATCTACTCCACCACCTCATATTAGAACAACATTGGTTATAGATAATATGCACACAACAAGCTCAGTCAGAATTTATCTCTTACTCATTTTATCTATTTTTTCTAGTCAGCTTTTTGCCCAACCCGTTATTGAACAGCTCAAATCACTTTCAGCAAAAAAACAATACAGCACAGCCTACCAGCTCGCTCAAAAGCATCGAGGAGATCTTGAAGGCGAATCCGAGTTTGATTTCCTATATGGTGTCGCAGCAATTGATACAGGCCACGTTAATGAAGGGGTCTTCGCTCTTGAGCGGGTCGTTTTTTCAAACCAAAAAAATCATTTAGCGCGGCTTGAGCTTGCCAGGGGGTATTTTCTTCAAGGTGATGATATTCGATCCCGACAAGAGTTTGAAAAAGTTTTAAAGGTAAACCCTCCCACATCGGTCATTGATGTTGTCAATAAATTCATGGCGGCTATTAGGATTCGTGAAAGTCAGTATAAAACCTCCGCTTCTGCCTATGTTGATATTGAGGCGGGCTATGATAGCAACGTCAACGCAGGCCCCGAACGAAATACACTGGGTATTTTTGAAAACCTACTATCGGTCGATAAGTTTCAGAAAAAAGATAGTTACATGGCATATGCTGCAGGTGGAAAGTTAAATCACCCTGTTACCCCTCATAGCTCATTATTTCTCAGTGCTGATGCCAGTATGAGAAGAAACTCGAAAGAGCGCGTCAACAACAATGAGTTACTGACCATTCAAACGGGGATGCAGTGGCAGAAAGAGCGTGCCAAATACCGCCTATCACTCATTGGACAGCTCTATAGGCTCGATGGAAGTATCAATAGAAACATGTATGGAGTCGGCTTTGAGAACTCTGTTTCAACATCAAAATCACATCAACGAACGTTCTCTCTTAATCTTGTTGATATGGCATACCCCAGTAACGCCACTTATGACTCCAGCCAGCTCACTCTGGGTCTCAGCTCAATTACGAAGGCAAAAAAATCATCTTGGCACGTTGGGGTCAATGTTGGTCTACAATCTTCAAAAATAAAAACGGAAGCCGCCAAATCTGGAGCCGATCGACTAATACTCGGCGGAAATATTGGCTCACTGATTTCGATCAGCAACAAATCAAATGTCGATATCAACCTCTCTTGGTCTTTAAGTGAGTACTCAGGTGTCTACATTGGCTCAACCGCCAAACGTGCAGATACCTACTCCAAATTGGCTCTCACCTATAACCATCTAATGAGTGACAAATGGAAATACCGAATGAGCATCAGCCATAGTCAGAACGATAGTAATGTAGCACTGCTTACATATAAGCAAAGCCAGCTACTTGTTGGTTTCCAGCGAGTATTTTAGGAGAACGGTGAATCATGAAAAGTAATCTACAGTTAAATATTGTCGCACTGACGCTCCTCCTACTGCTCTCAAGCTGGCTCTCTATTGCCAACGCCAGCAGCAAACCGATCGGCAAAATTATCCTTGCCGTTGGCGAAGTGATCGCAACTGCTCCTACTGGCGAGGCGCGGAAATTAAAAAGAAGGAGCAAAATATACTCTGGCGACACGTTAACCACCAAAAGTGGAGCGCAATGTCAGATACGGTTCAGCGACAAAAGCCTTGTCGCCTTATCGGGAGGCAGTCTATTTAAGGTTGATGAGTATAAATTTGACCCCAACAGAGGAACAAAAGAGAAGGCCATCTACTCTCTATTAAAAGGCGGTATGCGAACAATTAGCGGAGCCATTGGTAAGAAAAATAGAGCGGACTACCAGCTAAACACACCGGTCGCGACCATTGGAATTCGAGGCACCGCCTTTAATATCGGTTTGCTCAGTGAAAACGGCATCCAGAGCCTATACGGAACCGTCGATTCAGGAGCGATTGTTCTCGAAAACAGTCAAGGTGACCTCAAAATTCAACCGGGCCAAAATTTCCAGGTACCGATGAACAATCCTCCCCAGATCATACTCGCGCTACCGGCCGCCTTCCCCTCTAGCGAAGAGAGCGCCAAAGAGTCTTCTGGCGAAGTTAAAGAGCCCTCTGGTGAAGCTAAAGAGAGTACTGATCCTTCCTCCGAGGCTGTTGCCCCGGAAGATGTGGCGACTCCTGAAGAGTCGCTATCCATCGCTGAATTGGACTCTTTTATTGACGATACCACAGTTGAAGAGCTGCCCCTTGATGAGTTGCTCATCGTTGACGATACGACGCTCTTAACCGATACAACAACAGAACCGTTACCCACATCAGATACCAATGTACTGACCTCACTCGGCACGCTAGCTCCCTACGGCGCCGCAATGGGAGTCTCTTTTGTTGGGATGCAACCCGATGGTATCGCTGGAGGCGGCGGTATATTTCCCAACATCCCCCTTAACGAAGTCTATATTGATACGGTAGATGGCGTTGGCAACGTACCTGTTTTAGGCACTGTTTATCCGATTGATGCCGCCGACCCCTGTAATCCATGTACTTTTCTAGCCGCCACAGGAACCTTGGTCACCGGCGACACCGGAGGTAATACCATCGGTGTTAACTGGGGTCGCTGGGATGGTAGCTACACAGTAATGGAGAACGGTGTAGCTGAGACTCCAATCGGTAGCT
>JAOTST010000172.1 GCA_029864785.1 Chromatiales bacterium
AGACCATTATCTCTGGGACGGTTGGCGGGTTACTCATGTTGGGTTCTATGGTCGGATGGTTTCCAGAGATCAGTTCAGAGCATGGACAGCTCTTTTGGAGTGTCACGGGTCTTATTACGGCGGTGGTCATGTATCTGGCGGGCAGCCACTTTTTTGTCGGTGCCTGGAAGCAGCTAAAACATCATAATGCCAACATGGATACCCTGATTGCGATGGGTACGGGTTCGGCGTGGATCTACTCAATGGCGATCAGTATTACTCCTGATGTGGTGCCCTCGCTGGCTCAACACGCCTACTTTGAAGCGGCCGTGCTGATTATGGCCTTTCTTAATTTCGGTTCGGCGATGGAGTTACGCGCACGTGGTAAGACCTCCGAAGCAATTAAACGGCTGGTGGGGCTTCAACCTAAGCAGGCGCGCGTTGTCCGCGAAGGCGTTGAAGTTGATATTCCCATTGTTGA
The DNA here is from genome assembly GCA_029864785.1 of Chromatiales bacterium. Taxonomy (GTDB): domain Bacteria; phylum Pseudomonadota; class Gammaproteobacteria; order Thiohalomonadales; family Thiohalomonadaceae; genus JAOTST01. Next base: position 461 of record JAOTST010000172.1, read on the forward strand.
GTTGGGGTTGAAGGAGACCATTCGAGTCCGTCCTGGGGGGCGTATTCCGGTTGATGGGGTGGTGATTGATGGTCACTCCTATGTCGATGAGTCGATGATCAGCGGGGAGCCACTGCCGGTCACCAAGGGGGTGGGTGATCAGGTGGTCGCTGGAACGGTTAACGGCAGCGGCACCTTTCTGTTTACTGCAGAGCGCATCGGCAAAGAGACTATGCTGGCTCAGATTATTGAGATGGTACGTACGGCACAGGCGAGCAAGCCAACCATCGGCCGGCTTGCCGACACCATTGCGGGAATCTTTGTCCCTTCGGTGTTGATTATTGCGGTGGTTACCTTTCTTGTCTGGCTCAATTTTGGTGCTTATATAACAGAGGGACCGGTTGCCGGTTATGCACTGGTCACGATGATGACGGTGCTGATTATCGCCTGTCCCTGCGCCTTGGGTCTGGCAACCCCGATCTCGATTATGGTTGGGGTGGGGCGCGCTGCTGAACTGGGAATATTGATTCGCAATGGTGAAGCACTCCAACAGGCTGGAACGATTACCACAGTCGTTCTCGACAAGACCGGAACAGTGACAGAGGGGAGACCAACACTCACGGAGATTATGTTGGATGAAGGTGAATCCAATGATCGAGTATTGCAACTTGCGGCCTCGCTGGAGCTTGCTTCCGAGCATCCTCTTGCGATAGCGATTACTCAGGCTGCGGCGGATAAGGGGTTAGCCCCTCATCCGGCCAAAAATTTTATTGCCGAATCAGGATTTGGGATAAAGGCTGAAATTGAAGGCGTAGTAGCGTTGATGGGGAACGCGCGTTGGATGCAGAAAAATGGTGTCGATATGCACCATTTTTTGCATGTGGCAGATGAGCGAGCCCATCACGGAGCCATTCCGATCTATTTTGCGAAAGGTCACAGGGTTGCAGCCCTGTTTGTGATTACCGATCCGGTAAAACGTGAATCGCGAGAGGCGATAGCTGCACTGCATGGACAAGGTATTAAGGTGGTGATGATCACCGGAGATAGCCGAGCTACAGCAGAGTCGGTGGCACGTGAGGTGGGAATTACACAGGTGATTGCCGAGGTACTGCCCAACGAAAAGGCCGATAAGGTGAAAGAGATTCAGGCGATTGGTGAGATCGTAGCGATGGTTGGTGATGGTATTAATGATGCGCCGGCACTGGCCCAGGCAGAGGTTGGTTTTGCCATTGGCACCGGTACAGACGTGGCGATTGAGAGTGCTGACATCACGCTTATGCGTGGCTCATTGACCAGTGTGGTTGATGCCATTGCGCTCTCACGGGCAACCATTCGTAATATCAAGCAAAATCTGTTTGGCGCTTTTCTCTATAACAGTCTGGGTATTCCGATTGCAGCAGGAATTCTCTATCCTTTGTTGGGGATTTTACTTAATCCGATGGTAGCCGGTGCGGCTATGGCCGCTTCATCGGTGACGGTTGTAACTAATGCCAACAGGTTGCGCTGGTTTAAACCGATCGTGTCAACAGCATCGAAGGATGAGTCATCATGATCTGGCTCAACCTTCTTGGGATTCTCTTAATTGTTACGATTATCTGGTGGTTCTGGATTGCAAAATAGTACGTTAGTGGTGATAGCCACTCTTCTTAAAGGTTTTTAACGAATGCGTGAATTAATTTTGGGTGGAGCACGTTCAGGTAAGAGTCGTCTGGCTGAAGAGCGTGCCGAAAGTTCTGGACTTGAGGTGATCTACATCGCGACTGCCGCACCACGCGATTCAGCAATCGATCCAGAAATGGCTGAGCGTATCAGGCATCATCAACAACAGCGCCCATCACACTGGCAAACTATCGAAGAGCCTATTCGGCTGGCAGAGCGGCTTAGTGAGTCTGCCGCGAAAGGGCGCACCCTTTTGGTTGATTGTCTGACGCTCTGGTTGAGTAATCTGCTGGGAGGTGATGAGATTGATGAGGCGCTTTTTGAACATGAACGTAGTGCACTACTGAGAGTTCTTCCTGAGCTATCTGGCGAGATTATTTTGGTTAGCAATGAGGTGGGTCAGGGTATTGTACCCATGGGGAAACTGACCCGAAAATTTTGTGACGAGAGCGGTCGTCTACATCAAGATATCGCTAAAATATGTGACCAAGTCACCTTTGTGACAGCGGGTCTTCCAATGAAATTAAAATGAGTAAATTAGATTAATGAGCAGCGAAACAAGATTGGATTGGATCAGAGATGATGCCGCAAAGATCAATACGGCGCAGGTCACTGCGGCTGAGGCACGTCAGGGGCAGCTAACCAAACCGCCCGGTTCACTGGGTCAATTAGAGGATATTGCGATCCGTCTGGCAGGGATGCAGGGTGTTGAACGCCCTGTTGTGGACAGGGTTCAAATATCTATCTTTGCTGCTGACCATGGCATAGCCAATGAAGGGGTCTCGGCCTTCCCGCAGGAGGTGACAACCGCGATGATTGCCAACTTCTCTCAGGGTGGCGCGGCCATCTCGGTATTGGCCAAGACACAAGGAGCCAAGCTGGAGGTGATCGATGTGGGAGCGGTGAGTGAAGCAGGGGCGATGCCCTCGGTGATCAGTCAACGTGTTGCTGCTGGCACCGCCAATTTTGCCAAAGAGCCGGCGATGAGTGAGGAGCAATTAGCATTGGCTCTTCAGGCGGGCGCAGATGCTGCCGAACGTGCTCAGAAAGAAGAGATGCAACTGTTGAGCTGTGGTGAGATGGGGATCGCCAACACCACTTCAGCAGCGGCGATTGGGGCAGCACTGTTGCAACGTCCCGCAGTGGATATTGCAGGGCCCGGAACAGGTCTTGATAGCAAAGGTGTTTCGCACAAGGCGGAGGTGATCCAGCGTGCCCTTGAGTTGCACGGTGATGCCCTTGGTGATCCGCAGGAGGTGTTACGCCGTCTGGGTGGTTTTGAGATTGCTGCGCTCACCGGAGCCTATATCCGTGCGGCGCAGTTGGGACTGCCTGTGTTGGTTGATGGATTTATCTGTACTGTGGCGGCACTGGTTGCTGTGCGTATTAATCCCTCAGTTAAGCCGTGGCTGATGCTCACACACGCCTCTGCTGAACCGGGTCATGCGGTGATTGTCGAGGCGTTTGGTGGACAACCCCTGATCGATCTGGGGATGCGTCTGGGCGAGGGGAGTGGTGCTGCGATTTGTATCTCAATTCTGCGTCTGGCCTGTCAGCTCCACAATAATATGGCGACCTTTGCTGAGGCCGGCGTGGCCGAGAAACTGGACGATTAGCTTTTGACTGTTTCGACTCGAATTGACCTAATCCGCCACGGTGAGCCGGTGGGTGGTAGCCGCTATCGCGGTCAGATCGATGATCCGCTAAGTGAAAAGGGGTGGCAACAGATGCGCGATGCGGTGGCGGATCATGCCCCGTGGGAACAGATTATCAGCTCGCCGCTTTCACGCTGTGCCGATTTCGCCAATGAGCTGTCTGCCCGTCACAATATTCCCGTAACCTTTGATGAACGACTGGCCGAGATCGGCTTTGGTGATTGGGAGGGAAAAAGTGCCGCAGAGCTGATGGAGAGCAGTCCCGATATTTTAATGAATTTCTGGCGCGACCCGGTCAACCATACGCCACCCAACGCCGAGCCTCTGATCGATTTTCAGGTACGTGTGATTGGCGCTTGGGATGAGATCATTAGTCGCTATGCCGACCAACACATCCTCATCGTCGGACATGCGGGACAGATGCGTATGGTCATTCGCCATGTGCTCGATATGCCGCTGGATAAGATGTTTCGACTACAGATCCCCAATGCGGGTATTACCCGTATCCAGGTTGATGGCCCACGTAACGGTGCTACCGATGAGATGCTACCGATGCTCGTTTTACACGATGGCACC
>JAOTST010000173.1 GCA_029864785.1 Chromatiales bacterium
AATGAGCCGACAGGCGTTTTGGCAGCTCATTAAGCGGTATGCTCGAATCGCTGAGATTACAAAGCCGTTATCACCCCATGTACTACGTCATGCATTTGCGACACACTTAATCAACCATGGAGCAGATCTTAGAGTGGTGCAGTTACTGCTTGGACACAATAGCTTGACGACAACACAGATCTATACTCATATTGCTAAAGAGCGCTTAAAAAGCATTCATGCTCAGCATCATCCTCGCGGATAATTTACCGACGAATAGTTTTACATCCTGCGTATAATGTATCGCATGGATACTAAAAATAGAACGGTCATACTCCTTGCAGCCTGTCAGGCGCTCATGATGAGTAGTAATGTATTGGTTGTGGCTTCATCCCCGCTGGTAGGGATGACTCTCGCAGAGGATAAATCACTTGCATCGCTGCCTCTATCGATACAACTTTTCGCAGGAATGCTAATGAGTGCCCCAGCCGCTTTTCTTCTCGAAAAATTTGGCCGTAAACGAGGTTTTATGTTTGCTACGCTATTGGGGATGATCGGTGCGGTGATCACCACGACTGCAATTTTTCAGGAGAACTTTTGGCTTTTCGTCATGGGTGTGGGGACTCTTGGACTGTTTAACGGATTTGGAAATTATTATCGTTTTGCTGCTGCTGATGTTGTTGATATTGAGCATAAAAGCCGTGCTATATCTTATGTCATGATCGGCGGCGTGATCGCTGCGGTGGTCGGACCAAATCTTGCAAATTGGACTCGGATGACCGTTGATTCAGCTCCTTTCAGTTTTAGTTATGGGACAGTTTTAATTCTCTATATCCTCTCTTTTATAATCCTTGGCTTTACCAATATCCCTAAAATTAAACATGATAAAGAGTCTGATTCATGGCAGGAACCAAGGCCAATTAGCCAGATTATTATGCAACCACGTTTTATTGTGGCCATTTTAAGTGCGGCTCTTGGCTATGCTGTAATGACATTAGTTATGACAGCTTCACCACTGGCGATGCAACAACATCATCATAATTTTTCCGATACCTCATTTGTTATTCAATGGCATGTTTTGGGGATGTTTGCACCTTCGTTTGTTACCGGGCATTTAATTCGCCGATTTGGTCTGAATAAGATTATATTCACAGGCGTTCTTTTGGGAGTCGCCTGTGTGGTTATTAATCTATTGGGAACGACGGTTAGCCACTTTTGGTGGGGACTACTTTTTCTAGGAATTGGATGGAATTTCCTCTTTATTGGTGGCACCACGATGCTTACTGAGACCTATCATCAGTCAGAGCGTTCTAAAACCCAGGCAATGAATGATGTAACTGTATTTAGCATTGCTGCCACTGCATCACTCTCGGCGGGGATGCTACAGTATCGATTTGGTTGGGAGATGGTTAATATTGGCGCACTACCGATGTTAGCCGTTATTTTAATTGCACTGGGATGGCTTGTTTTGAAAGAGCGCTCTGGTGCTGTAGAGAAAGCACTCTACTAAAGATTAGGCTGAAATCTAAATTTAACCAAAAATTTTATTCCACCAGCGCTTGCGCGATCCTGTTTGAGGAAAAGCGTGTTTAAGATTTTCCGGCTTAATGGTTGATAATACCCATCCGGGTAGTGGTGGCGGTAGGGAACTGGAGCCACAGACTGAGCCGAGATTGTGGGGATCGTAAATTTTCACAAATGAAGGCTGTTCGATGCTGTCGGCATAGACAATCCCACAGTAATCCTCCTGATGCTCCTCTCGCAGCAGCTTGTCAATTTCATCGACAAAATGGAATAATTTTGACTTATCTACCGGGGTGACAGGAGGTTCTTCACCTACGGCGTAGATATACCAATCATTGTGCTCAGTATTGCGCAAGTGAACCCATAAGCTATCAAGGTCATGCCATTTTGGTACGCCTTTAAAGTAGCCCTTAAATTGCTCTAAATAGTCATTATTATCCATGCGGTGATTCTATCATGCTGTGGGAGTGGGGCGGAATAGAGTGAACCTGCCAATGTTCAATGGCCCATAGCCAGATATCTTCAGTCGATGCTTTGGATAGTTCTGAATCAGGGTTTTGCCCTAAAAATTGGAGCGCTAAAGTTAGATTAGTTGTAGCATCTTCTGGCTCAATGGCTTTGGCGAAGGTCTGTTTGCTGAGCTTCTCACCCTCTATATTGATCACCAAGGGTAGATGTAGATAGGACGGATGCGAATAACCGAGAAGCTGTTGGAGGTAGTATTGATGTGGAGTCGACGAGAGTAGATCGCTCCCTCGTACTACCTCAGTGATCGCTTGCTCTGCGTCATCAACGGTTGTTGCGAGTTGATAAGCGTAGAGCCCATCGGAACGGCGAATAATAAAATCGCCAATCTCATCGGCGAGCCCTACGCATTGGTCGCCCTGTAGTAGATCTTTAAAGCGGATGTGCTGATGAATAGACTTGATTCGGATGGCATCAGTGGATGAATTTTTGGCGGGTCGATTGCGACAAGTACCGGGGTAGATATGTGGATTAGCATCCAATTTCTCAACATGATACTGAATGTTTTTACGAGAACATTGGCAGGAAAAACAGTGGTTTTTGTCGACCAACTGTTCTAGTGCATTTTGGTAAAAATCATATCGTTGACTCTGATATAAAATCTCTTCATCCCACTCAAAGCCATAATGATCCAGTGTTTTTATAATATGTTTGACAGCCCCTTTCTGCTCGCGTGGAGGGTCGATATCATCAATACGCAGGAGCCATTGACCATTTTGTTTACGTGCTTGCAAATAGCTGCCGACGGCGCTAACAAGAGAACCAAAGTGGAGCGGCCCGGTGGGAGATGGTGCAAAACGTCCACGATAGGTAGAGCGATTAAGTTGAAAGGGACTCATATAAATGTTGAATGGACCTCACTTCAATAAAGACTATTTCTGAGTCAAAATATAGGCAGCTCCCTCATGCTGCTCTTGGAAATAGCTCATCCTGTCCTTGGCAATGTTTTTATCAGCAAAAGGGCCAATTCGGACATTATATTTTTCTTTGCCGCTGGTTGAAATAAATGCCTCGAAAAATGCTTTAAAGCCATCTTTTTCTAGTTGAGCGACAAAATCAGCAGCGTTCTCTTTATTTGAAAAGAGCCCAACCTGTATTACGAATCGGCTGGTTTTTTTATCGATTGGTTTAGCTGCTAAGGTAGCTGTGGATTGTTTGTTATCCTTTGCTGGTGCAGTATTTGCAACTGGTTGCGCCTTTTCTGTTTTTAATTTTAAAGCTGTTTTGTGATTTTCAGATGATGTGCTTTTTATTGGTGAGGGGAGTGGTTTTTTTAAAGCGTCAGTTTTGGCGGGCTTAGATTTTCTATCTTGAGTTGTTTTTTTTAGGCTCTCTTTTTGAGAAGGTGAGGTACTCGGAAGTTTAGTTATTTGGGTTGCGATAGGTTTATCAATGAGAGGCACAGCTTTTACAGAGTTAACGGTTAAATTATCCTCTTTAGATGTCTCGTGCAGATAGCCAAAGGTATATCCCAGTCCAAAACTAAGTGTGATGAAAAACAGGCAGAAGTAGAGATACCTCTGTCGTGTTTTACGGTCAATGATGTAGTGAGTCATCTTCTTTTGTTCTCAGAATTCGGGTTTTTATTTTAATAAGCACATCTTAGAGAATAAATTAAGAAAAAACAGCTCATTTGTATGCGTAATAAAAAAGGGAGCATAAATGCTCCCTTTTTTATTTAGATTGAAGACTTATCAACCGCGCTGTTTTTCACGAATCTCATCAAGTGTTTTGCAATCGATGCAAAGGTCAGCTGTTGGGCGGGCTTCAAGGCGGCGAACACCAATATCTACACCACAGCTTTCGCAATAGCCATACTCATCTTCATCCAGATGATTGAGTGAACTACCAATCTTCTTGATCAGTTTACGCTCACGGTCACGTGTCCGTAGCTCCATGGTGAACTCAGACTCTTGTGATGCACGATCATTTGGATCAGGGAAGTTGGCGGCCTCATCCTGCATGTGATGCACGGTGCGATCCACCTCTTGCATCAGCTCAGCTCTCCATGACTCTAAAATATGTTTGAAATGGGCCTGCATTTCAGGATTCATGTACTCCTCACCCTTCTTCTCTTTATAAGGTGTGAAATGAGCGTAACCCTCAAGTGCGCTATTGCTCGATCTAGCCGCCTTCTTCTTTGCAGGCGCTTTTTTGGCTGGAGCCTTCTTTGCAACAGCTTTTTTGGTTACGGCCTTCTTTTTTACGGTCATTCGCTACTGTCTCCCAAGTATTTTTGTGA